>CAZPGD010000033.1:9382-10125 GCA_964585865.1 uncultured Hungatella sp.
GTTCCCGCGGTGCGCTTCCCGCTCATCTCATGTGCTCCCGCGGCGCGCTTTTTATTCCGCTCCCGTGCTCTCGCGGTGCGCTTTCCGTTCATCTTCCGTGTTCCCGCAGTGCGCTTCCCGCTCATCTCATGTGTTCCCGCGGCGCGCTTTTCATTCCGCTCCCGCGCTCCTGCGGCGCACTTCCAACCCCTCCGGCGCGCACTTTATTTTCCCGTTCCGTTTTCATTCCTCTTTCCGCTCCGCCTTCAGCACCAGCACCCAGTCGTTGTCCCGCGTGAACCGGGCGACCGGTTTGACATCCGCCTGACGGGCACCGGTCAGATCCGCGAAATAACTGTATGTCCCGTCCGCGGGATTGAACCACCATGCGGACACGCGTTTCCCCTCAAACTGCCGCAGATCGACCGTGAAGGCGCCGCCCGGATAGTCATAGGCAAACAGGAAACCGGGACCGGCAAATACGGCGATCCGCCCGTACCGCTCCTTCTGACCGGACAGAAGCAGTTCCTCCGCCGGGCGCCCGTTCTGATAATCCACGGATTCCATCAGCGCTTTCAGATGCCCCATCTGTCCGGAACCGACGTGGTGCATGGACTCCTGCCACGTCTGTTTCACCCCGTAGGCGCCCGGATCCGCCGTACTCCGGTACATCTGCTGGATGGCGTTGTCGCCGTAAGTGTGTCCCATGGCGCCCTCGAATACCGACCAGTAGGCATAGCGGCGCACGTCCCATTCTCTCCAGT
>CAZPGD010000034.1:0-4563 GCA_964585865.1 uncultured Hungatella sp.
AGAGATGCTGCAGGATATCGCGATCCTGACCGGCGGCCAGGTGATCAGCGATGAATTGGGTCTGGATCTGAAGGAAGCGACGCTTGCCGATCTGGGACGCGCGAAATCCGTGAAGGTCCAGAAGGAGAACACCGTGATCGTGGACGGCGAAGGTGACAAGAAAGCGATTTCCGACAGGATCGCGCAGATCCGCGCGCAGATTGAGGAGACCACTTCGGATTTCGACCGTGAGAAGCTGCAGGAGCGGCTGGCGAAACTGGCGGGCGGCGTAGCCGTGATCCGCGTGGGCGCCGCGACCGAGACCGAGATGAAGGAAGCCAAGATGCGTATGGAAGACGCGCTGGCGGCGACGAAAGCGGCTGTCGAGGAAGGCATTGTCGCGGGCGGCGGTTCCGCTTATATCCACGCCATCAAGAAGGCGGCGAAGGTGCTGGACGGCATGGAAGGCGACGAAAAGACCGGCGCGAAGATTGTCTTGAAGGCTCTGGAGTCCCCGCTGTACCACATTGTGGCCAATGCCGGACTGGAAGGCTCCGTCATCGTGAACAAGGTGAAGGAATCTCCGGAAGGGACAGGCTTCGACGCCTATAAAGAGGAATATGTCAACATGATTGAGGCCGGCATTCTGGATCCGGCGAAGGTGACGCGCTGCGCGCTGCAGAATGCGACAAGTGTTGCGTCGTCCTTGTTGACAACAGAGTCCGTTGTTGCTAATATTAAGGAAAAGACCCCGGCCGCACCACCGGCGGGCGGTGACATGGGCATGATGTAAGCGGCAGAACGGACGATAGAAGAAGAAAACGGAACGCGGAGGAAGGCTGTCATGCTTGCATGAGCGGTCTGCCTCCGCTTTTTTATCGCCGCGCGGGGCGTGTCCGGCACCGACCGGAGCGGAGACCCCCGTAAAACACCGAAAAGCAGCCATCTTCCAGAGGGAAATGAGCGGATTTGAGGTATTTTGGGATTTCAAGAGCACGAAGTGCGAAGAAATCCGTGCATCATGGGAGTGCGAAGCACGGAACAATCCGTCTGGCACCATCGGGTGCCGACATGATAAGGAGGAGGGAATGAGGTATGAATGATGCGTATGTGGAATGGATGGTTAAGCAGAAACCCCCTGTCTATGGAATTCTGGTAAAGGCTCTTTTGGTTGTCCTGGGCGTCGCTTCCATATTTGCGGCGATGCTCGTGCCGTTCGGTTTCCTGTTTCCGCTGCTCGCGGTCGGAGCGATCTATTTTGTTTTCCCGATGTTCAGTCTGGAATTTGAATACCTGGTTGTCAACGATCAGATCCGCGTGGACAAGATCATGGGGCAGAGACGGCGCAAAAAGGTGTGGGAAGGCACGTTGAACGACGTGGAGATTATCGCTCCGGTGGATTCCTATATGCTGAAGGATTTGGAGAAACCGGGTATGAAGGTGCGGGATTTCTCTTCCAAGGAACCGGGAAGGAAGGTTTACGGGATCATCCAGCAGACGGCCGACGCGACTACGGAAATTCTTATTGAGCCGAATGAGAAGATTATCAAGCAGCTCTGGCTGCGGGCGCCAAGAAAGGTGTTCCAGTAAAGCGGTGCCCGCGCGAAGGCGCCCGGACGGGGCGGGGCCGGCGGTTCGGCAAAAAGTGTGCCTGCGCTTTTGCGAAAGGCGAGGCTGTGCTTCGGCGGAAGGCGTGCCGGCGGTTCGGTAGTGACGGAACTTGCGTTTCGGCGGAAGCGTGCCTGCGTTTTGACAGAAAGGGAACTTGCGTTTCGGCGGAAAGCGGAGCCGGCGGTTTCGCGTCTCGTGCGAAACTTGACAAGCGCGGGAAAGTCCGCTATACTAGGTGACTAACAGGCAACCGGCAAATGAATCACAGGAGAAAGCGAGGCATTTGGAATGGGCACAATTATCGGGGAAGGCATTACCTTTGACGACGTGCTTCTGGTTCCGGCGTATTCGGAAGTGGTACCCAGTCAGGTGGATCTGACCACTTATCTGACCGGAACGATTAAACTGAACGTCCCCTTGATGAGCGCGGGCATGGATACGGTCACGGAACACCGCATGGCGATTGCGATGGCCAGGCAGGGCGGCATCGGCGTGATTCACAAGAACATGTCCATTGAAGCGCAGGCGGAGGAAGTGGATAAAGTAAAGCGTTCGGAAAACGGCGTGATTACCGATCCGTTTTTCCTCACTCCCGACCATACGCTTAAGGACGCGGACGAGTTGATGGGCAAGTACCGCATTTCCGGCGTGCCCGTTGTCACGGAAGGAGGCAGGCTGGTCGGCATTATTACCAACCGCGATCTGAAATTCGAGGAGGATTATACCAAAAAGATTTCGGAATGTATGACTTCTGAGAATCTGGTGACGGCGAAGGAAGGCATCACCATGATGGAAGCGAAGAAGATTCTGGCCAGGGCCAGGGTGGAGAAACTTCCCATCGTGGATGATGATTTTAATTTAAAGGGCCTGATTACCATCAAGGACATCGAAAAGCAGATCAAGTATCCCAATTCCGCCAAGGACGCGCAGGGCCGGCTGCTCTGCGGAGCCGCCGTAGGCATTACGTCCAATGTGCTGGACCGCGTGGCGGCTCTGGTAAAGGCGCACGTGGATGTTGTGGTGCTTGATTCGGCTCACGGCCATTCGGCCAATGTGCTCCGCTGTGTGAAAATGATCAAAGAGGCTTATCCGGATCTGCAGGTGGTGGGAGGAAATGTCGCCACGGGCGAAGGGACCCGGGATCTGATTGAAGCCGGAGCGGACGCGGTGAAGGTGGGCATCGGCCCCGGTTCCATCTGCACGACGCGCGTGGTCGCGGGTATCGGCGTGCCGCAGATTACGGCGGTTATGGACTGCTATCAGGCGGCGAGGGAGTACGGGATCCCCGTTATTGCCGACGGCGGCATCAAGTATTCCGGCGACATTACGAAGGCTCTCGCGGCGGGGGCGAATGTCTGCATGATGGGCGGTATGCTTGCGGGCTGCGACGAGAGCCCGGGCAGCTATGAATTGTACCAGGGCAGAAAATATAAGGTATATCGGGGCATGGGTTCCCTATCGGCCATGGAGAACGGCAGCAAAGACCGGTATTTCCAGTCGGACGCCAAGAAGCTGGTGCCGGAGGGCGTGGAAGGACGCGTGGCGTACAAGGGATCCGTAGAGGATACGGTGTTCCAGATGCTGGGCGGCCTGCGGGCCGGTATGGGGTACTGCGGGGCGAAGGATATCCGGACGCTGCAGGAGACGGGGAAATTCGTGAAGATTTCTTCCGCCGCGCTGAAGGAAAGCCATCCCCACGATATTCATATCACGAAGGAAGCGCCGAATTATTCGGTGGATGAATAAATGACTGGTCGGAGGCATACCGGGGAGGTGTGCCTTTTTGTGTACCGGGCGGGGCATAAAGCCATTCATCCGCCGGCATGTGGACACATTCGCCGACATGCGGACTCGCAAGGGGCAAAAGGACATGCGGACACGCGAGGGACAAAAGGACATGCGGACACGCGAGGGGCAAAAGGACATGCGGACACGCGAGGGGTAAAAGGGCATGTGGACACACGAGGGGCGAAAGGGCATGTGGACACGCAAGGGGCAAAAAGACATGTGAACATGCGCGGGGCAAAAGGGCCTGCGGACATGCGAGGGGCAAAAGGACATGTATTTCATGCCTGCATGAAAAAGCATGATTTTGGGGTGCTATGCGCCGGATTATGAGATTCGAGGAGGTATGGATATGAATTTTGGTATGAGGTGTCATGATATTTGCGGAAAGGGCACGGTTTCGGAAGTTCTGGACCATGTGGCGGAGAACGGGATCCCGCAGATCCAGCTGGCGATGAGTAAATCCTTTACGGACTATGATTTCAGCTACGGACATTATTCGCCGGGAATGGCACATATGCTCCGCCGGGAGTTGGACAAGAGGGGAATCCATGTGGCGGTTCTGGGATGCTACATCAATCCGGTGAATCCGGATGAAACGAAGCGCCGTGCCGAAGTCAGCCGGTTTATCGAGCATTTGAAATACGCGAAAATCATTGGCGCGGACATGGTGGGAACGGAGACGGGGCGGTACGATCCCGATATGAAGGTGGTTCCCTACACTTATACGGAGGGCTGCTATCAGCTTCTTTTAAAGAGCATGAGGGAGATTGTGGCCGCTGCCGAAAAACTGGGCGTGACCGTGGGTGTGGAAGCGGTTCACGACCATACGCTGTACTGCCCGGAAATGATGCGGAGATTTCTGGAGGACATCGATTCGCCGAACGTAGACGCTTTGCTGGATCCGGTGAATCTGATTGGCGCGGATAATTTTCGGGAGCAGGAAACGGTGGTCGAAAAGGCTCTGAAGCTGTACGGGGACCGGATCACGATGCTCCATATCAAGGATTTCGTGATAGAGGACGGGAAGGCAAAATTTGCCCACGTGGGGGACGGATTGTTTCATTATGAGCCGGTTCTGCGCTGGGTGAAGAGGGAGAAGCCGCAGGTGGCCATGCTGCTGGAAAATTCCAATCCGCAGAGGTGTCACGGCGACATCGAGTATCTGGAACGGCTCTGCGCGGCGCT
>CAZPGD010000034.1:4663-10104 GCA_964585865.1 uncultured Hungatella sp.
GCGGGTGCTGTGTGCCATGTGTAGAGCGTATTGCGGGTTGCGGGAAGTCGTGTCGCGTATGATGCGTGGGGGGAGCGCCGGGCTGCCGGGCCGGCTGAGAGGAAGGGACGATGGAGGAGAAGGCGTTTTGGCGGAAGGTGGGATGGTGCCAGTTTTTCTGCTGCCTGCTGGTGATCTGGAATCACGCGGGCAACGTGGAACTGTTTTTCGGCGCGCCGGAGTCCGCCCCCTTTCTGCGGGATCTGGAATACGGGGTGTTCCGGAGACTCGCGCAGATCAGCGTCCCTTCTTTTTTCATGCTCTCCGCCTATCTGTTCTACCGCGGCTTTACCTGGCAGGATCTGCCCGGCAAGTGGAAACGCCGTGCAAAAAGCCTGCTGCTTCCGTATCTGATCTGGAACCTTCTTTATTATATCGCGTATCTGGCGGCAAGCTACGTGCCATTTCTAAGCGGTATCGTCGGCCGTGAAAAAATGCCGTTCTCCGTCGGGGGTCTGCTGAGGGCGGTACTGCTCTACGAAGAAAACCCGGTCTTTTGGTTCATGTTCCAGCTGATTCTTCTGACGGCTCTGGCGCCGGTGCTCTATCTGGCTCTGAAAAGGGTATGGAGCGGGCTTTTGTGGATCGCGCTGCTGTTTGTGGGAATCGAAAAGGGGATGGCCCTGCCGCTGGTGAACATGGACGCGCTGGTGTATTATTCGGTGGCGGCATTTTTCGCCCTGCATGGCCGGAAAGCGGCGGAGGCGGCCTGGGACCGGTACCGGGGCGTGCTGGGACTGGAACTGGTGGCGCTGGGGGTCATTCTCTCAGCGGACTATTACCTGTATGGCAGGATCCCTTTTATTGTCTGGTGCCGCTGCCTGATTCCCCTCGGCCTGTGGCTTCTTATGAATGAAGCGTGGTTCCCGGAGCGCAAGCCGTGGATGGAATGTACGTTTTTTGTGTACGCGTTCCATTTTCCGCCGGTCCGGCTGATTAATAAGCTGGCGGCGCGGCTGCTGCCGGGGAACACGGCGGCGGCCTTGATATGTTTCGCGGTCATGCCTTTCGCAGCGTATGCCCTGTGCTGGCAGGCGGCGCGCTTCCTGCGCCGTTTCGCGCCCGGGGTATGGCAGGTGCTGAGCGGCGGACGGTAGGCCCGTTGCGGCTGGCGTTCGCGGCCCTGTTCAGCGGCTGCGGGAATTATAAGAAATTTTCACTTATTTCTTGACAATTCTGAAAAATAATGGTACATTCTGCCTGTGAGAAGTGTTTCGGGGTGTGATTTGCAAACGTATTTTGGCGGGGCAGCCAAAATTACGGCGTATGATGCGGCGGTAATTGTACGTGACGAAAGGGACTGCTTTCTTTTGGGGGGAAGCGGTCCTTTCGTCGTTTTGCCCGGTTCGGGGTCCATTTCAGAAGAACAGATGCTCGATCAGAATTTTTACGCCGATTCCGATCAGGATGAGGCCGCCGGCGATCTCCGCTTTCGATTTGTAACGGATCCCGAATGTATGGCCGATCCGGACGCCGAAAGTCGACAGGATGAAGGTGACGGTGCCGATAAAAAGGATGGCCGGGACGATGCGGACCTTGAGAAAAGCAAACGTGACGCCTACGGCCAGCGCATCAATGCTGGTGGCAACAGCCAGAAGAATCATATCGCGGAAAGCCAGGGAATCGTCGCAGCGGTCCGCGTTCGGATCCCTCGCTTCCTTAATCATGTTGGCGCCTATAATGACCAGCAAAATGAAAGCGATCCAGTGGTCGTAGGCGTTGATGAATCCCTGGAACCGGACGCCCAGCAGGTAGCCGATCAGGGGCATAAGCGCCTGAAAGCCGCCGAAATACAGGCCGACGGTGACGGCGTGGCGCATGTTGAGTTCTTTTATGGACAGGCCCTTGCAAACGGATACGGCAAACGCATCCATGGACAGGCCGACGGCGATCAGAAACAGTTCCGGCAATGACATGGCGGCTCCCCCTCTTGTTTGCTGAACATTGTAGTTTATTGAGAAGGAGATGTCAATAGGGGAATGAGCCGATGGGAAACGGGAGTGTGCCGGTAAAAGAAAGGAGAAGCGGGATGGAAACAGGCAGCTGCAGTACCCTGTGCTATATCGAGCGGGAGGGCAGTTATCTGATGCTTCACCGCACGGTGAAGGAGCGGGATGTGAATAAGGATAAATGGATCGGCGTGGGAGGTCATTTTGAAGAAGGGGAAAGTCCGGAAGAATGTCTCCTGCGGGAAGTGAAGGAGGAGACGGGATACACGCTGACTTCTTACCGTTTCCGCGGTCTGGTCACCTTCGTGTCCGGCGACGGGGTGACGGAGTATATGTCGCTTTTTACGGCCGACGGTTTTGAGGGCGAGCAGACGCCCTGCGACGAGGGGGAACTGGAATGGGTGCCCATTTCGAAGATCCGGGAACTGAATATCTGGGAAGGGGACAGGATCTTTTTCCGCCTGCTGGAGGAGGACAGGCCGTTTTTCTCTCTGAAGCTGGTCTATGACGGCCGCGGCGGGCTGGTGGGCGCGGCACTGGACGGGACCCCGATGGAACTGCTCGACGTTATCCGGGAGGACGGAACGAAGAGCGGGATTGTCCGGGAGCGGGGAGTGGCTCACCGGGACGGAAGCCTTCACGGGACGGTTCATATCTGGGTGGTCCGGCCGAATGGGGAGAGCGGCTTCGATGTGCTGCTGCAGAAGCGCAGCCGGCAGAAGGATTCCTATCCGGGATGCTGGGATATTTCGGCGGCGGGCCATGTGCCGGCGGGGGACGGCTGCCCGGAATCCGCTCTGCGGGAACTGCGGGAGGAACTGGGGATTGCGGCTGCGCCCGGGGAGTTGGAACCGATCGGGATCCACAGGGGATATACGGAAACGGAGTTTTACGGAAAACCTTTCCGCAACGCGGAATTGGCGCAGGTGTATCTGTACCGGCAACCGGTAGAGATCGAAAACCTCTGCCTGCAGGAAGCGGAGGTGGAGGAGGCGGTCTGGATGGATTATGAGCGGTGTCTCGGCGCGGTCCGTGACGGGACGATTCCCAACTGTATCTTTGAGGACGAACTGCGGATGCTGGGGGAATATCTCGGGATCCGGTAACTCCGGGAGGGGGGACGGAGCGGCAGCTTCCGGCGCTTCGCGGCATTCCGCCCGGGTTTTCCGGAGCGGCAGCTTTCGGTGGACCGTTGCGTTTCCGCCGGGGGTTCCGGAGAGACAGCTTTCGGTGGACTGTTGCGTTCCCGCCCGGGTTTTCCGCTCAGACCATCTTCTCCGGGCGGAACAGTTCGTCGAAGCGTTCGGGGGTGAGGAAGCCGAGGCTTACGCAGGCTTCCTTCAGCGAAATATTTTCCCGGTAGGCTTTCTGGGCCGTTTTGGCGGCGTTTTCGTAGCCGATATAGGGATTCAGGCAGGTGACGAGCATCAGCGAGTTGTGCAGATTTTCCTCCATTTTCGCGCGGTTGGCGCGGATCCCCGCCGCGCAGCGGTCGTTAAAGGAGCGGAGGGAATCGGAGAGCAGGCGCACGGACTGCAGAAAATTATAAATGCACACCGGCATGAATACGTTCAGTTCGAAATTCCCTTGGGAAGCGGCCATGCCGACGGCCACGTCATTGGCCATGACCTGCACGGCGACCATGGTGACGGATTCGCACTGGGTGGGATTCACCTTGCCGGGCATGATGGAGCTGCCGGGCTCATTCTCCGGGATGAAGATTTCCCCCAGACCGCAGCGGGGGCCGCTGGAGAGCCAGCGCACGTCGTTGGCGATTTTCATCATGTCGGCGGCCAGACCCTTCAGCGCGCCGTGGGCGAAAACAAGTTCATCCTTGCTGGTGAGGGAATGGAACTTATTGGGGGCGGTGACGAAGGACCGTCCGGTGAGTTCGGATACGGCCCTGGCCACTTCCACGTCAAATCCCTCGGGAGCGTTCAGGCCCGTGCCGACGGCCGTACCGCCCAGCGCCAGTTCACGGAGTCCGGGAAGGCTTGCCGTCAGCATGTCGCGTGATTTTTCCAGCATGGCCTTCCAGCCGCTGATTTCCTGAGAAAAGGTGATGGGCGTGGCGTCCTGCAGATGGGTGCGTCCCGTCTTGATAATCCCTTCGTTTTCCGCCATCAGTCTCGCGAACGTCCCGCTCAGCCGGTCAATGGCGGGCAGCAGGCGGTCCTCGATTTCCAGCGCGGCGGCGATGTGCATGGCGGTGGGGAAGGTGTCGTTGGAACTCTGGGACATATTGACATGGTCGTTAGGGTGAAGGAGCCGCTCGCCGGCGATTTCATTGCCGCGGTTGGCGATGACCTCGTTGAGATTCATATTGGACTGGGTGCCGCTCCCGGTCTGCCATACGGACAGAGGGAAATGATCGTCCAGCATTCCGTCCAGGATCTCGCCGCAGACCCGGGAAATCAGTTCGAACCGCCTGTCGTCCAGTCTGCCCAGCCGGTGATTGGCGATGGCGGCGGCCTTCTTAAGGATGGCAAAGGCGCGGATCACTTCGAAGGGGATCTTTTCGGTGCCGATTTTAAAATTCTCGCAGCTTCTCTGTGTCTGGGCTCCCCAGTACCGGTCCGCCGGTACCCGGATCTCGCCCATGGAATCATGTTCAATGCGGTATTCCATCGTAAATCCCGTATGATGTTTTACAAAAGCAACACCATAACTTCCTTTCTTTTTAATCGTGATTCAATCCATTCAATTCATTCATTCAGATACGGAGGGTAAATGTCCTTCCCTTTATGGCTCGCCGGCGCTTTCCGTAGCCAAAAAGGCAGGCACGGCCAAAAGGCAGGCGCGGCCGGAAGGGGCGCTTTCCGGCCCGTCTCCAATCAGGATTATAACAGAATTCACGAAAAAAAGCGAACCGGGACAGGGAGCGGCACCGTCAAAATGACGGTGGATAAAGGGGAAAGAAATCCGCGGAAACGGGAGGATTTATCCGCATTTTAACCTTGCGGGAGAGGAGACGCGGTTTAAAATTTCGTCAATTTTATTTTTTATAATTTTGGAAGGTGTCTGAACTGTCACAAAAATTAGCAAAACTGAACAATAAAAACGGAAAAGCTCTTGACATTTTTGGCCTTGGGGGGGGTACAATAAAAACAATGATACGGATAGACCGTCGGAATCTTGGGTTTGTCGCTCCTTTTCTGAAAAAAATTGCGAGGATTTATAAAAAGGGTTTCCGGAGATCGCGCAGGATATGGTCGGAGATTCCGAGAATCTGTAAGAGGCAAGGGGATGATACCATGAAATTGCCGAATAAAACCATACGCAGGACACTGGGCCTGACGGTTCTGGTGTCTTTGTTTATTGTTTCCTGCGCTCCGAAGGTCCCGGCGCAGGAGAGCACCGCGGCGGCGGGGAGCGCACAGACGGAGTCGGCGGCGGAGACCACCGCAGCGGGAAGCGCTCAAACCGGAGCCGCGGTAGCCGGTAAAGCTGCGG
>CAZPGD010000035.1:0-5470 GCA_964585865.1 uncultured Hungatella sp.
GGAAGCGCTCCGCTGCAGGGTGCTGAACTCCACGGCGCGGGTCTTGCAGCCGATCTTATGACTGATCAGGTGGGAGAGGTAGGTCGCGGATCCGGTCAGCTGCCTGTGGCCGAACGCGTCCACATAATCGGAGCCGCCGCCCGCCTCGCTGACATAGGTGCCGTCCGCCAGGCGGATGCCTTCGGAGATGGCGACGAAAACGGTCGATTTCTCCGCCAGCAGGGAATTGACTTTATCGAGGAAATTGTCGATGTCGAAGGGAATCTCCGGCAGATAGATCAGATCAACGCCCTCGCAGTCTTCGTCCTTGGCCAGTGCCGACGCCCCGGTAAGCCAGCCCGCGTTGCGCCCCATGATCTCGATGATGGTGACGGTCGGTTTCTTATAGGAGAAGCCGTTGCTGTCGCGAATGAGTTCCTTCGTGGAAGTGGCGATGTACTTGGCGGCGCTTCCGAAACCGGGCGTATGGTCGGTGAGGGCCAGGTCATTGTCGATCGTCTTCGGGACGCCCACGAATTTCTGGGTCATTCCGGTCAGGATCGCGTAGTCGGACAGTTTCTTGATGGTGTCCATGGAGTCGTTGCCGCCGATATAGATGAAGCACTCGATATCCAGCTTGTTCAGAATCTCGAAAATGCGCTTGTAGATGTCCTGATCCTCGTGAATGGCCGGCAGTTTGTAACGGCAGGTGCCCAGGAAAGCGGACGGCGTGCGCTTCAGAATCTCGATATCGAGCTCATTCTTGATATAATCGGACATGTCCACGTATTTCTCGTCGAGGAGTCCCTGGATCCCGTAGCGCATCCCGTACACTTTCTTCGCGCCGCGGTCAATCGCGGTCCGGAACACGCCGGCCAGGCTGGAATTGATAACGGCGGTCGGGCCGCCGGACTGTCCTACGATCACATTCCCATACATGTTGTTCAACCTCCCAAAAAGTATATTTTGTTACTTGATTCATTCGTGGCGATTATAGCACAGGATTTCGGAAAAAACCAGACCAAAATTACGTTTGCCGTTTTTTTCCGTCGAGGAACCTTCCCAGATGGTAATTGATTTCCGCTCCGATAAAGAGGATGCAGATGCAGAAATAGAGCCAGAGCATCAGTACGACGACGGCCGTCAGGCTCCCGTACATATAGGAATAGTTGTTGAAATACTTAAAATAGACGGAAAAGAGGTTGGAGAACACGATCCAGCCGAGCGTGGAGAACAGCGCCCCGGGGATCTGCCGGATCATGCTGCGGCGGCGCGGCGGGAGCCAGGTGTAGAGGCCGCTGAATACGATTACCAGCATGAGCAGCGACAGCAGGGAACGCAGGTTATAAAGCTGGGAGGAGAAGGCGGAGAGCGCCGGGATCCACCGCTGCACCATCCGGTTGATGCTGTTGCCGAGCACCAGAAAGAGCAGGCTGCCCACGCAGGCCACGATGAAAAACAGTGTTTGCACCACGCAGATCAGCCGTTCCGTCAGAAAGCCGTGCGTCTCCGGGATTTCGTTGACCCGGTTCAGCCCGCGCTCGATCCCCTGCATACCGCGGGAAGCGGACCAGAGGGCCGCGACGGCGGTGATGGAAACGATGGTCTTGGGGGATTTGACGTACAGATCGTCGATAATGCCGATCACCATTCCGTCCAGCATATCCGGCATGATCGACGCCATCATGTCGATTACGTCCGACTTCTGCAGGGCCGGGACCAGCTGGATCAGGGTCAGGATCAGCATCAGGAACGGGAAAAAGGAGAGCAGCATAAAGAAGGAAGCCTGAGCCGCGTAAACGGATACTTCATCCTTTCTGAATTTGTCCGCGATCTCCTTTAAGTTGCCTGCGATCCTTTTTACGTGCCGGAAAAAAGCGCTCATGAGACGCACTTCCTTTGTCTGTATTTTGACTATCATCTTAGCACCGGCGCGGGAAAATGGCAAGAGGCGTTTCGGAGAGGCGAATTTTCCACTGTCTATTTTGAACAGGATATGCTATACTGATGGAGCCGCGGTTACGCGGCCCGCAGCCAGTCAGCCTATTTTCGCGCAGAAGGAGGTACGCGCCATGGACCGCATGAAATTTACGAAACTGGAAAAATACTGGATCCTTTACGATGTGGGAAATTCCGCCTTTACCCTGCTGGTGTCAACGATCCTGCCGATCTATTTCAATTATCTGGCCGGGCAGGGCGGTCTTTCCGAAGCGGACGCCATGGCGTTCTGGGGATACGCGGTCTCCGCGTCCACGCTGATTGTGGCGGTTATCGGCCCGGTTCTGGGGACCATCGCCGATACGGACGGTTATAAGAAACCGATCTTCACAATCTGCATGATGACGGGAATCCTGGGCTGCGCGGCGCTGTCGCTGCCCACGTCCTGGATCCTCTTTTTGACCGTATTCCTGATTGCCCGTGTGGGATATTCCGCGAGCCTGATCTTTTACGACGCCATGCTGGCGGATGTGACCGAGCCGGAGCGCATGGATCAGGTCTCTTCCGCCGGGTACGCCTGGGGATATATCGGCAGCTGCGTCCCCTTTCTGATCAGCCTTGTCATTGTGCTGGGCAATGAAGCCATCGGGATTTCCATGACGACGGCCATGGCGATCGCTTTCCTGATCAACGCGGCCTGGTGGTTCTGCGTGACAATCCCGCTGCTGCGGCATTACCGGCAGCGGCACGGCGTGAAGAAGCAGCCCCATGCCGTGCGGGAGAGTTTTGCCCGTCTGGGACGGGTGTTTAAGGATATCCGGGGGCACAAAAAGATCCTGTTGTTCCTGGCGGCGTTTTTCTTTTATATCGACGGCGTTTACACGATCATTGACATGGCGACCGCCTACGGAAGCGCCATCGGTCTGGATTCCTCGGGGCTCCTGCTGGCGCTTCTGGTGACGCAGATCGTTGCCTTCCCCTGCGCCCTGCTTTTCGGACGCGCGGCGAAGAAATACCGGAATTCCTCGCTGATCAAACTCTGCATCGCGTGTTATTTCCTGATCGCCCTCTTCGCGATCCAGCTGGACAGGCAGTGGGAGTTCTGGTTCCTGGCCGTGTGCGTGGGAATGTTCCAGGGCGGGATCCAGGCGCTTTCGCGGTCCTATTTCGCGAAAATCATCCCGCCGGAAAAATCCGGCGAGTTCTTCGGTATTTTCGATATCTGCGGGAAAGGCGCTGCTTTCCTTGGCACCGCGCTTGTGGGAATGATGACTCAGCTGACGCAGGATCCCGGCAGCGGCGTGGCGATGCTGGCGGTGCTGTTTGCCGTGGGCTACGTGATTTTCGGCAGAGCCGCGAAGGCGGAGGCGTGACGGGACGCGTTTTTTTAAGAGCCGCGGGGCCCATCAGGCGGGGCGGCGGGAATTGCGGGCGGATCCGGCGGCCCCGCCGGGCCGGATGGGATTTTAGAGGAACAAATCATACGAGAGAGGAACAAGATGAAGAACCTGCTGAAATACTTAAAATCCTATAAGTCGGAGACGGTTCTGGCCCCCTTATTTAAGATGCTCGAAGCGTGTTTTGAGCTTTTTGTTCCGCTTGTTATGGCCGAGATCATTGACGTGGGAATCCGCAATCAGGACAGGGTCTACATTCTCCGGTGCGGCGGGGTGCTGGTCCTGCTGGGTGTGATCGGTCTTGTGTGTTCGCTGACGGCCCAGTATTTTTCCGCGAAGGCGGCGGCGGGTTTCGGAACGGCCGTGCGGAACGACCTGTTCCGCCATATCAACAGCCTGTCTTACAGCGAGATCGATACGGTCGGGACGTCCACGCTGATTACGAGAATGACAAGTGATGTCAATCAGGTGCAGTCCGGGGTGAATCTGGTGCTCCGCCTTTTCCTTCGCTCGCCTTTCATCGTGTTCGGCGCCATGATCATGGCGTTTACGGTTAACGGGAAAGCGGCCGTGATCTTCGCGGTGACGATCCCGCTTCTGTCAGTGGTCGTGTTCGGCGTGCTGCTGGTCAGTATGCCGCTTTATAAAAAAGTGCAGAAGCAGCTGGACCGGGTGCTTTTGACGACCCGTGAGAATTTGCTGGGGGCCAGGGTGGTGAGGGCCTTTAACCGGCAGCAGGCCGAGGCGCGGAAATTTGAAGGGGAGAACAGTCTGCTGGTGCGCTCCCAGGTTCTTGTGGGAAAGGTTTCCGCCCTGATGAACCCGCTGACCTATATCATTGTCAACGCCGCGACCATCGTTCTGGTCCGGACCGGGGCGTGGGAGGTTGAAAACGGGGTGATTACGCAGGGCGAAGTGGTCGCCTTGGTCAACTATATGTCCCAGATCCTCGTGGAACTGGTGAAACTGGCCAATCTGATCATCACGGTTTCCAAATCCCTGGCCTGCGCCAACCGCATCAGCGCGGTTTTCGCGGTGAAAGGGAGTATTACGGAGAAATGCCACGGGGAAGCCGCGGGGGAGACAGTGGAGGGAGCGGAGGCGTTTCCTTTTGCCGCGGGCGGTACCAGGAATCCGGCCGTGACCGTTTCCGGGGCGGCGGGGTCTGCGGCTGCTTCCGGAGCGACCGCTTCCGGGGCGGCGGGGTCTGCGGGAGTTTCCGGGACGACTGAGGGCACAGCCGCTTCCGGGACGGCAGGGCTTGCGGCTGCCTGCGGGGTGGCAGGGTCTGCGGCTGCTTCCGGAGCGACCGCTTCCGAGACGGCAGGGGCCGCGGGAGTTTCCGGGACGACTGAGGGCACAGCCGTTTCCGGGACGGCAGGGACCGCGAAAGCTTGCGGGACGTCCTGTGTATCGTTCACCGGCGCGTCGCGGCCCGTCCCCGTGCCGGAAGTTGAGTTCAGACATCTGGATTTCGCCTACGCCGGGGCGAAGGAAGAATCTCTGACGGATATTGATTTTACCGCGTTCCGCGGCCAGACCGTCGGCATCATCGGCGGCACCGGCTCCGGCAAATCCACGCTGGTGAACCTGATTCCCAGATTCTATGACGCCACGGCGGGGGCCGTTCTGGTCGGCGGCATTGACGTAAGGGACTATCCGCTGAAACGGCTGCGGGAAATGATCGGCATCGTACCGCAGCAGGCGGTGCTGTTTAAGGGGACGCTCCGTGAAAATATGTTCTGGGGGAAACGGGACGCCACCGACGCGGAAATCTATCAGGCGCTGGATACGGCGCAGGCACGGGAGTTCGTGGACGCCAAAGGGCAGGGACTGGAAATGCGGATCGAGCAGGGCGGGCGCAATCTTTCCGGCGGCCAGCGCCAGCGGCTTACGATTGCGAGGGCGCTGGTGCGGCGTCCCGAGATTTTGATTCTCGATGACAGCGCGTCCGCTCTCGATTTTGCCACCGACGCCGCCCTGAGGAAGGCGATCCGGGAAAATACGGCGGGGACCACGGTATTTCTGGTCTCCCAGCGCGCCGCCACAATCAAAAACGCGGATCGGATCCTGGTGCTGGACGACGGCCGCCTGGCCGGACAGGGCACGCATGAGGAACTGTTCGGCACATGTGAAATCTACCGGGAAATCTGCCT
>CAZPGD010000035.1:5570-9996 GCA_964585865.1 uncultured Hungatella sp.
AAGGAGGCGCGCGCACATGGCTGATTCAGCGAACAAAGCAAGCGGTACGGGTGCGGCCGGTTCCGCGAAAAGGGCGGAGGTAGGAAATACGGCCGGTTCCGCGAACGGTGCGGCGAAAAGCAGGCGGACGGGCCGGCTCCTGCAGAACCGCTCCACGGTTCGGCGTATTCTTTCCTATATCGGCAGTTACAAATGGTGGGTCCTCCTTTCCCTTCTCCTGGCGGCCGTTACCGTGGCCGCAACGCTCTACGCTCCGATTCTGGTCGGCGACGCGGTGGACCGGATCATTGCTCCCGGCAGAGTGGATTTCGCGGGGATCCGGGCCATTCTGTCCCGCATGGCGGTTGTGATCCTTCTTACCGGCGCTTCGCAGTGGCTGATGAATCATATCAATAACCGCGTCACGTACCGGGTGGTGAAAGATATCCGCACAAGAGCGTTCAATCAACTGGAAGTCCTGCCTCTGCGCTATATCGATTCCCACCCGTCGGGAGACGTGATCAGCCGGATCATTTCGGATATCGATCAGTTCTCCGAGGGGCTGCTCATGGGTTTTACCCAGCTGTTTACGGGCGTGATCACGATTATGGGAACGCTGGGATTCATGTTTGTAATCAATCCGGCCATTGCCCTCGTCGTGGTTTTCGTGACGCCGGTATCCCTGCTGGTGGCCGGCTATATCGCCCGCAGGACCTACGCGATGTTTCGAAAGCAGTCGGAGACGAGGGGCGAACTGACCTCGCTGGTTGATGAAATGCTGGGCAATCAGAAGATTGTCCAGGCGTTTGGCTATCAGGATGAGGCGCAGGCACGGTTCGAGGAGATTAATGAGAGACTGCGGGGCTGCAGCCTGCGCGCCACTTTTTTCTCTTCCATCACCAACCCCTGCACCCGTTTCGTCAACGGTCTGGTCTACGCCTGTGTGGGCATGACGGGCGCTTTCGCGGCGGTCCGCGGAGTTCTTTCCGTCGGCGAGCTCACCGTTTTTTTAAGTTATGCCAATCAGTACACAAAGCCGTTCAATGAAATCTCCGGCGTAGTCACGGAACTGCAGAATGCCCTCGCGTCCGCGGCCAGGGTTTTTGAATTGATCGACGAAGAGCCGCTTGAACCGGAGCCGGCCGACGCGGTCACGCTTGGGAGGGCCGGGGGCAGCGTCGCCATGGACCACGTTTATTTTTCCTATCAAAAGGAAAAACCGCTGATTGAGGATTTTAATCTGGATGTCAGGCCCGGTCAGCGGATCGCGATTGTCGGGCCAACCGGCTGCGGCAAGAGCACGGTAATTAATCTGCTGATGCGTTTCTATGACACGGACGCGGGCGCGGTGCGGGTGGACGGGCACGATATCCGCCATGTGACACGGGAGAGCCTGCGCGCCAATTACGGGATGGTCCTGCAGGAGACCTGGCTGAAATCCGGCACGATCCGTGAAAATATCGCATACGGGAAGCCGGACGCCGCGGAGGAGGAGATAATACGGGCCGCGAAGGAGGCACATGCCCATTCGTTTATCCGCCGTATGCCGGAGGGGTACGACACGGTGATCTCCGAGGACGGGGGCAATCTGTCCCAGGGCCAGAAGCAGCTTCTGTGTATCGCCCGGGTCATGCTCTGCCTGCCGCCGATGCTGATCCTTGACGAGGCAACATCCTCCATTGATACAAGAACCGAGATCCGCATCCAGCAGGCGTTTGCGAAAATGATGGAAGGCCGCACCAGTTTTATCGTCGCCCACCGTCTCTCTACGATCCGCGAGGCGGACCGGATCCTGGTGATGCGCGACGGACATATCGTCGAGCAGGGCACGCACGAGGAGCTGCTCGCGCGGGGCGGATTCTATGCGCAGCTTTACAACAGTCAGTTCGTGGCGAGTTAGGCGGCCGGTGCAAAAAAAGCGGGCCGCGATTGCGTGGCCGGAGGAGGAAAGAATATGGAACCGATCATTACTTACGAGAAACTGCGGTGCTTCGCGTACGTGAACGATAACGTATGTCAGCGGCCGATCCGGGGAATCATTGTGCGCTTCTCCGGTCTGAACGGAATCGCCATGCATCCGGTCGATACGCCGGAAGGTGAATTCTACGGGGAAAAGGGCTTCCTCTATGTCATTCCCTATTCGAATCCGTGGGCCTGGATGAACCGGCAGGCCGTGGCCTTCACGGATGAGATTCTGGATGTTCTGTTTGAAAAATACGCGCTGCCGCAAAACACGCCGATTGCTTCCACCGGCGGCAGCATGGGCGGACAGTCGGCGCTGGTCTATTCGTACCGCGCAAAGAGAACGCCTGTCGTGTGTGTAGCGAACTGCCCGGTCTGCGACATGGTATTCCATTTCTGGGAGAGGGATGATCTGCCAAGAAGTCTTTACAGTTCCGTCTGGAACGAGACGGGAACGCTGGAGGACGTACTGAAATCCGTTTCCCCGCTTCACCTGGTCGGAAAACTGCCGCGGATCCCCTATCACATGCTCCACTGCGACGCGGATGAGAAAGTGGATCTGAAGCTGCACACGGGAGTGTTCGTGGAAGCGATGAAAAAGGCCGGATATGAAATCACGCTGGACGTAATTCACGGCCGCGGGCACTGCGATCTGGGGTACGAGGGGAAAAAGAAATACGCGGAATATATTCTGCGGGGACTGGCGGATCCGCGCTGATTCCGGCGGCGTTTTCCGGATGGAGAAGGAGAAACGGCCCGCCGGTGCGGTCAATGACAGGGAAACCGTAACAGTTCAGACGGCAGGAAAACACCAAAATACCTTAAAGAACTTGACATTTCGGAATCGTATGATAAAATCGTTAAAGATTTACGGGAAAAGCGCTGACGGCGCACAGTAGAGATTTCAGTTTCCGACAGAGAGAAAGGATCATCGGCTGCAAGTCCTTTCCGGTTCCCTGTTATACTCGAAATTCACGCCCGAGCCGCGCGGCTGAACGGGTTTTTCGGAAGCGTTCCTCTTTTGCGGAGAAAACATTGGCGGGAAGCGGGAGCGGACGACAGAGAAACGCGGATTAACTTCAGTAGGCCGCGACGCAGGATGCACGTTACGCACAAAAGCGCCCGCGGAACCGGAAGGCCGCGGGAAACAGGGTGGTACCGCGGAATATTCGTCCCTTCATCGGCTGATGGAGGGATTTTTTCTTGGGAGAAATATATTTCCCTACGAGGGCCTTTTCCCCGTGAAAAGCCGTTTCCCGTTGAGAAAATTCTCCCGCAGGCGGGGAGACGTACCGCGCGGACCGCTGCCTGACGATAACAAAGATTCGCAGAAAGGAAGGAAGAGGATCATGAAGGATAAGCTGGAAAAGATCAGGGAGGAGGCCATAAAGCAGATCGAAGCTTCGGAAACGCTGGACCGTCTGAATGAGATCCGCGTGGCCTATCTGGGGAAGAAAGGCGAGTTGACCACCGTCTTGAAAGGCATGAAGGACGTCGCGCCGGAGGACAGGCCGAAAGTCGGGCAAATGGTCAACGACACCCGGGCCCTCATTGAGGCGAAACTGGAGGAAACCCGGATCGCGCTGGCGAAAAAGGCCCGCGAGGAGCAGTTGAAAACGGAAGTCATCGACGTGACGCTGCCCGCAAAAAAGAACAGCGCGGGGCACAGTCATCCCAACAGCATTGCCCTCGAAGAGTTGGAGCGCATTTTTGTGGGCATGGGTTATGAGGTGGTGGAAGGTCCCGAGATCGAGTACGACGAGTACAATTTCACCAAGCTGAACATTCCGCCCAACCATCCGGCCAGGGACGAGCAGGATACCTTCTATATCAATAAGGACATCGTGCTGCGCACCCAGACTTCCCCGGTTCAGGCCCGCACGATGGAAAAAGGGAAGCTGCCGATCCGCATGATCTCCCCCGGCCGCGTCTTCCGTTCCGACGAGGTGGACGCCACCCATTCGCCGTCGTTCCACCAGGTCGAAGGGCTGGTCGTCGATAAAAACATCACGTTTGCCGACTTAAAGGGTACGCTGGCGGAATTTGCCAGACAGCTGTTCGGCGAGGATACCCGGGTGAAGTTCCGGCCCCACCATTTCCCGTTCACGGAGCCCAGCGCCGAGATGGACGTCAGCTGTTTCAAATGCGGCGGCAAGGGCTGCCGGTTCTGCAAAGGCACCGGCTGGATCGAGATCCTCGGCTGCGGCATGGTTCATCCACACGTATTCGAGATGTGCGGCATCGATCCGGATGTCTATACCGGCTTCGCTTTTGGCGTGGGCCTTGAGCGCATTGCCCTCCTGAAATACGAGATTGACGACATGCGTCTCCTCTACGAAAACGATATCCGGTTCCTGAACCAGTTTTGATTGGCGGTGAGGCGTGCGGGAAGAGCACCGGCCTTTAGAGTCAAATGATGCCAGGCAAGTCGTAAAGTCATTCATCCGCCGGCATGTAAACACGCCGCGGATTCGGACTTTGTGAC
>CAZPGD010000036.1:0-9943 GCA_964585865.1 uncultured Hungatella sp.
TAAAGTCTTTCATCCGCCGGCATGTAAACATGCCGCGGATTCGGACTTTCGACCCTGGTAATGCCAGACGGATTGCTCCGTGCTCCGCACTCCCGCAATCCGCCCCGTCATTCGGAATCCGCGGGGCCCCCGCCCCGCTTCTTCCTCATGTCGGGGCGGGCCGTAAAGTCTTTCATCCGCCGGCATGTGAACATGCCGCGGATTCCGACTTTCGACCCTGGCTGTATCACAAGATCTCCGACAGATTCTCCCGGATCTTCGCCGCAACATCCGGATGGTTCATGGAATACACATGGATCCCGTTGACCCCGTTCGCCACCAGATCGATAATCTGCTCCGTCGCGTACGCGATTCCCGCCTGCTTCATCGCCGCCGGACGGTCCCCGAACCGGTCCACAAGCGCCTTGAACCTGGCGGGCAGGTAGGTGCCGGACATCTGGCAGATCCGTTTGATCTGGGACGCGTGCGTAACCGGCATGATCCCGGCTACCACCGGGATCGTGATGCCCTTTTCCCGGATGCGGTAGAGAAAATTATACAGAATATTGTTGTCAAAAAACATCTGCGTCGTCACGAAATCGCAGCCCGCTTCCACTTTCTCCTTCAGGTGCCCGATGTCCGCCGTCTTATTGACCGACTCCACATGGCCTTCCGGATAGCAGGCCGCGCCGATGCAGAAATCGCCGTTTTGGCGGATCTCGCGGATCAACTCGGAAGCATACCGGAAATCCGTCTCCACCGCGCCGTCCTTCGGGATATCCCCGCGCAGCGCCAGAATATTTTCAATCTTCCTCTCCTTCAGTTCCGCCAGGATCTCACGGACCCGCTCGCGTGTGGAAGAAACGCAGGTCAAATGGGCCAGCGTCGGCACATGGTACTCGTTGTTGAGCGTATCGGCGATATCAATGGTGTATCTTCTGGTCCCGCCGCCCGCGCCGTAGGTCACGCTCATAAAATCCGGCCGCAGAAGGGCGATCTCCTTCGCCGCTTTCTCCACATTCTCATATTTATCCGCCGTTTTGGGCGGGAACACCTCAAATGAAATCGTCGGCCGTCCCTCGGCCAGAATATCACGGATCTTCATCTCGCTCTTCTCCTGTCAGTCCGGCGCGCCGCAAAATGGGCCTCTTCGTCCGGACTGCCGTTTTCCGCTATTATACCCGTATCCGCGGGAAATTGCAAGCCGCGGCGCGGATTCCGCCGTTTATACTCCCCCTGCATGATGCTGCCAGGGCCGAAAGTCTGAATCCGCGGCATGTTCACACGCCGGCGGATGAATGACTTTACGGCCCGCCCCGTCCGGCACCTTTCGACTCCGGCATCACTGCATAAATATGCTTGCGATGGGGGAATCCGCCGGCAGGATCAACGTATTGTTGTTCCCCGTAAGCGACGCTCTGGCCGCGTCCAAGGATCGGGTAAACGCGTAAAATTCCGCCCGCTCCGGCGTATTGTACGCGTTTGCCAAAATACGCATGTACTCCGCCTCGCCCTCGGCGGTGACGGCGGCCGCCTCCGCCTCCGCATTGGAAATGTTAATGGCGATCTCCCGGTCCGTCGTATTGCGGATCACCTGCGCTTCCGATTTTCCTTCCGCCGTATAGGTGGCGGCAATCTTGTCGCGCTCCGAGATCATGCGCTCATAGACGGCTTCCTTATTGTCCGCCGGCAGATCCAGACGTTTCGTCTCCACGGCCAGCAGCTTGATCCCGTATTGATCCATGCTGCTCCCGATGTTCGTCATGATCGCTTCCGACAACTCCTTATCCCTGCCGCTGATCACGTCGTTCTGGCTGAGGCTGCTGATTACGTTTTTGATCGAGTTATATACAACCGTGTCGATCCTCCGTTCCGCGTTGGCGACGGAGGAATTCAGCGTCTGCGCGAATTTCAGCGGGTCCGTGATCCGCCAGAGGACATAACTGTCCGTCAGCATGGTCTTTTTATCCATCGTGATCACGTCCGAAGCCGCCAGATCATAGATCAGGATCTCTTTGGGCAGGGTGTCCGCGGTCTGGACAAAAGGCACCTTGAAGGATACGCCCGCCTCGCCGATGATCCGCTCCACGCGTCCGAACTCGCGGATCAATTTATATTCATTTTCTTCGGTGACAACTATGGAATTGCCCAGTCCGATTACGGCCGCCAGCAAGATGATAACTGCCGCTATTTTCGCGATTATCTTTTTCATCAATATCTTCCTTTCCCGAAACCGTTTCCGTATTTTCCGTCTGTTCTGCCGAACCCTGTTCCGTTTCCGCGGGTTCGCGCCTTCCGTCTGCTCCTCCGAACCTTATCCCGTTTCCGCGGGGCCGCGCCCTCCGTCTGTTCTGCCGAACCTTATCCCGTTTTCCGCGGGTCCGCAACCTTCCCTCTGTTCTTCCGAACCTTATCCCGTTTTCCGCGGATCCACATCTTCCACGCGCTTCGCCGGCCGGTGCCCGCTCCCACGGAATCCGCTTTCCCTGTACTGTCCGGTTCCCCGCTCCGCTTTACAGGCAGCCGCGCCTATGTTTCCGGTTCTTCCGCCGCGTCCGTTCCCGCGGCCCCGGTACCGGCGCCGCCAGTCCCGCGGCTCCCCGCGGCCGTACCGCTTGCGGTTCCCGTACTGTCTCCAGCCGTGTTCCCCGCGCCCGCACCGCCGCTTTCCGCGACGCTCCCGCCGGACGACGCCGTGAAGCTGTCTAACGGCAGAATCGTCTCCGTGCCGTCCGTTCCGTCGATGATCACTTTCATCCGGGGCAGCACGTCCTCCATCGTCTCGTAGAACATCCGCCGTCTGGTCACTTCCGGGTTCTTCGCGTACTCCTCGTACATGGCGTTGAATTTCGCCACTTCCGCGTTCGCCTCATTGATGCGCTCCGTCTTTTTGGCCTCCGCCTCCTGCTTGATCTTATCGATCTGGGCCTCCGCCTCCGGGAGTTTCTCATTGCGGTACTTGTTGGCGTCGTTGATCGCCGTCTCTCTGCCCTGGCGGGCCGTTTCCACCGCCTTAAAAGCCTCCATGACTTCCGCGGTCGGCGGTTCCGAATCCTGGATCGTCACATTCATGACCTGCAGGCCGATATCGTGCTGCTCCAGCTTCTGGCTAATCTGCTCCCTCACCAGCGACTGGATCTCATTTTTCCCCGTCGTCAGCACCGAATCCACATCGTAACCGCCGATCACGCTGCGGATGCAGCTGCGGCTGATATTCTGCAGGATCAGAACCGGGTCCTGCGAGGCATAGACCGCCTTTACCGGATCCGCTACTTTATATTCAATGAAGAAATCCACGTTGACAAAATTATAATCGCCGGTAATCATCAGGGAATCTTCTTCGTTGCTTTCATTGTTTGACGGGTCGTAACCGATGGCAAACCCCTGTATCGTGGTGTTGACCTTCTGAACCTTCTGGATCAGCGGTATTTTAAAATGCAGTCCCGGTTCCGTAACACTCTTCGCCATGCCGAACGTCGTCAGCACCGCCTGCTCCTGCTCTTCAATATTGTAAAAAGAGCCGAATCCGAAGATCGCGATCAGGACCAGTCCCAGAATGATCAAAACGATCCGTTTTGCCATTTTCGACGCCTTTTTTACTTTTTGGTTCCAATCCGGGTTGTACGTTTCCATATTTCTCTCGCCTTTCTCCCAGCCGCTCCGCGCTTCTTCCCGCCGCGGGCATTTTCAGTATCGGAAACATCCGGCGCTCCCCCGTGCGGCCGCAAACCGCATAAAAGGGCGCGCCGTCTGAACGGTTCCCAGTATAGCATATCTAAAAAAATATTTCAATAAAACCCGCAAACCTACCGGTACCCGCAGTACTCCCAGTGATCATTGAGGATCCCGATCGCCTGCAGATACGAATAAATAATTGTTGGTCCCGCGAACCGGAACCCGCGCTTTTTTAAATCGGCGCTGACACGTTCCGAAAGTTCGTCCTTCGCGGGCATTTCCCTTATATCCTTCAAATGATGGTCGATGACCTTGCCGTCCGTAAAACCCCAGATGTACCGGTCAAAACTGCCGAATTCCTCCTGCACCTTCAAAAAGGCCCGCGCGTTGGAAATGGCGGCCCGGATCTTGTTCCGGTTGCGGATAATGCCCGGGTCCCGCATCAGTTCCTCCACCTTCTCCTCCCCGTACGCGGCCACGATTTTCGGATCAAACCCGTCGAAAGCCTTCCGAAAATTCTCCTCTTTATTGAGAATCAGGTTCCAGCTTACCCCCGCCTGCATCCCTTCCAGCACCAGCATGGCAAACTGCTCCTGATCGCGGTGCTCCGGCTTGCACCACCTGGTATCGTGATAAAGAAGATATTTTCCCGAAACCTTATCCGGCCCTGTTCCGAAGCCGAAATTGCACCTTATTTTCTCCGTAACCGTTCCTCCTTTCCGCCCGTGTGTCCACGCGCCCGCACCGCAGTCCCGCGACCGTCCCGTCCCTGCTCCGCACCGGCACCGCATCCGACCGGCATCCTCCCCGCACCCGCACCGCGCCTGCCCCACCGGCTCCCCGTCCACCCGCTCCCGCTCCGCGTTCGCTCCCCATCGCCCCGCACCTGCCCCCTCCGCATCTTTCCCCGCCCGCGCCTCCGCCGGGGGGATTGCAAATCCCGCCGTATCATGATAGAATTGCGGATAGGAAATACAAACGGAAACGACCGGACCGGGAAGGACCACGCCCCCGGCAGCGCCGAAAGGAACAGGTTGCGGAGGAGCCAGGATGGACAACATAGCGGTTTTAATTCCCTGCTACAACGAAAGCAGGACCATCGCCAAAGTCGTGACGGATTTCCGCCGGGAACTGCCGGAAGCCGCGATCTACGTCTATGATAACAATTCCACGGACGGCACTGACCGGATCGCCCGCGAAGCCGGCGCCGCCGTTCGCTACGCCTATCAGCAGGGAAAGGGAAACGTGCTCCGCAAAATGTTCTCGGAGATCGACGCGCACTGCTATCTGCTCGTGGACGGCGACGACACCTACCCGCCGGAATATGCGAGGGAAATGACGGACCGGGTGCTGAAACGCGGAGCGGATATGGTCGTGGGCGACCGCCTGTCCTCCACCTATTTTGAAGAAAACAAGCGGCCGTTCCACGGTTTCGGCAACGTGCTGGTGCGCGCCGGCGTCAATTTTCTCTTCCGCAACCGCATCCGGGACATCATGACCGGGTACCGGGCGTTCAGCTACCGTTTCGTCAAAACGTTCCCCATTCTCTCGAAGGGGTTCGAGATCGAAACGGAAATGAGCATCCACGCGGTGGATAAAAACCTCTATGTGGAAAACGTAATCGTCAATTACCGCGACCGGCCGGCCGGAAGCGAATCGAAACTGAACACCTTCCGCGACGGAATCAGGGTTCTGTGGACGATCCTGCAGCTGTTCTGCATCTATCGTCCCATGGTCTTTTTCTCCGTAATCGCCGCGGTGCTTTTAGTCCTGTCCGTCATTTTCGGTCTTCCGGTCTTCATAACCTGGCTGCGGACCGGACTCGTCCCGCGCTTCCCGACGCTCATTGCCTGCGGGTTCGCCGTAACGGCGGCGATCCAGTCGCTGTTCTCCGGCCTCATCCTGCAAATGATCGCGCAGAAAAAGCGCCAGGATTTTGAACTGTGGCTGTGCCGGGTGACAGGTGAAGAATACAAGAATCCGTAACCCCCGCCGCCCGGTCTCCGATTTCCATGATCCCGCCGCCCGCTCTCAGATCTCCACGAGCCTGCCGCCGGGGATCTCCAGAACCGTTTTGTCGACTTCGATCCAGACGCTGCAGGCGTTCGGATTGTAAACCTTATCGCCGTCAACCGTGAACTGCAGGTTCTTCGCCGCGTCCATATAGTCCACGATCTGAATGTTTGTCGCGTACCAGATATCGTCCTTTCCCGACATCATCCGGCAGAATTCCTCCATCAGATCCCAGTTGTCATCCCGCGGGAACTCGTAGCTGTGCCCCCAGACGTACATCATATAGAAATACTGCGTCCTGTTCAGATCCAGGAACCGTTTCCCGTTCTCGATCAGATTGTGATTGTGGTGGCAGGTCGCTTTCCAGACAAGAAAATTCTCCGGCATGGAAAAATCATCCGTATTGCCCACCACCCGGCTGTAGCGGATGCCCAGCTTCGGCAGAAGCTCCACGATTTCCTGCGAATACGAGCCGTTCGGATAGGACAGCCCCCGCACCGGATACCCTGCCGCGCGCTCCAGCGCCCTGCGGTCCTCCAGCACCTGTAGGGCCACCTGCTCGATCGGACAGCGCGCGAGCGTGGGATGAAAGACCGTATGGCAGGAGATCTCGTGCCCCGCATACACCTTCGCAAAATCCTCAACTCGGATCCGGGCCGGTCCGTTCGGATCCGCCGCGAGACCGGAATTCAGATGGAACGTGCCCTTGATCCCGTACCGGTTGAACAGATCGACCAGACGCGCGTCGTATTCCCGCCCGTCGTCGTAACTCATAGTCAGAACCTTGTGCTTTCCGCCCGGAAAGCATGTATAGATTTTCCTGAGTTTCATGATTTTACCCTCCATTCCGCCGACTTAAAACCCGGCGGCTCAAAAAGCGGGAAAAGGCCGCTTCCTTTCCCGCTGCCGTTGTTGATTGGACATACAAACAGCGGGGGAAAGGCCGCTTCCCTTCCGGCTGCCGTTGATGATTTGACATACAAACAGCGGGGAAAAGCCGCTTTCTTTCCCGTTTCCGTTGTTGATTTGACATACACAGAAAAACGCACCCGCGCCGGCAAAGACACGGGTACGCTTTTGTTTTAAGGCAATATCCATTTTTGAAGCGGGTATCCGTCAGCCCTTGACAGCGCCTACCATCACGCCCTTGGTGAAGTATTTCTGCAGGAACGGATACAGGCAGAGGATCGGAACCGTGGAAACCAGGATAACCGCGTATTTAATGGTCTCGGAAAGCATTTCCGCGTCGCTCCCGATCGACATATCCGACATATCGTTCACGATCAGGATCTGGCGCAGCACCAGCTGCAGCGGTTCCTTGGTCTTGTCTTCCAGGTAGATCATGGAGTTGAACCACTGGTTCCAGTGCGACACGCCGTAATAGAGAACCAGCACGGCCAGCGTCGCTTTCGTCAGCGGGACCACGACTTTAAAGAGGATGGTCCAGTGTCCGGCCCCGTCGATCATCGCCGACTCTTCCAGGGAAGCGTCCAGAGAGACCATGGCCGTCCTCATGATGATCAGGTTGAAGGTGTTGACCAGGCCGGGAAGCAGGATCGCCAGGCGGGTGTCGTAAAGACCCAGGTCCTGGATGTTTAAGAAGGACGGGATCATACCGCCGGAAAAGTACATCGTGAACATGATCGCCATGGTGATGAACCGTTTGCCGGGCAGATCGCGTCTGGAAATGCAGTACGCCGCCAGCAGCGTGAAGAAAATGTTCAGCGCGGTACCGACGCCCACATAGAAGATCGTGTTGGCATACCCTCTCCAGATCGAGGCGGTCTGGAACACCTGCTTATAGGCGGCCACACTGAAGCCCAGCGGCGTCCACAGCATACCGGAATGTCCCATCAGCAGCATGGACTGACTGAATGAACCGCAGATCACGTACCAGAACGGGTACAGGCAAATGATCATAAACAGGCACATGATGATCACGTTGACCACATCGAAAATCCGCTCGCCGGTGCTGATCCTGACCTTCGCGCCGCTTTCCATCATATCCAAATCTTTTTTCTTCGCCATTTTGTACACCCCCTCTTACCACAAACTGGTCTCGGAGAACCGCCGGCTGATCGCGTTCGCGGATACTACGAGTACAAAGTTGACCACCGAGTTAAACAGACCGACCGCGGTAGAGAAGGAATACTGCCGGCTGACAAGACCCATGCGGTACACGTAAGTGGAAATGATGTCCGCGGTATCCAGGATACCGTCGTTATACAGAAGCAATGTCTTCTCGTACCCGATGCCCATGATCTGTCCGACACGCATGATCAGCATCGTGATAACGGTGGGAATCAGGCAGGGGATCGTGACGTTGAGGATCTGCTGCCACTTGTTGGCGCCGTCCACACGGGCGGCATCGTAAAGCTGTGTATCAATGCCGGTCAGAGCGGCCAGATATACGATGGAACCCCAGCCTACGCCCTGCCAGATATCGGTCAGGACATACATCGGTACCCAGAAGCCGGCGACCGAGAGCATGTTCCTGCCGTCATAGCCGAAGAATTTTACCATGAGTTCTGTGATGAAACCGGTCGAACTTAAGAACTCGCGGATCATGGCGCAGAAAACAACCATGGAGATGAAGTGCGGCATATAGGTAACGGTCTGCACGACCCTGGAGAATTTCCGGCTCTTCAGTTCATTGATCAGCAGAGCCAGGATAATGGGGGCCGGGAAACCGAAGATCAGCGTCGCGAAACTGATTCTCAGCGTGTTCCGCATCAGACGTCCGAAATAGTAGCCGCCAAAGAAATCCTTAAAATTACGGAGACCGACCCACGTGCTCCCGGCGATGCCCCGCCGGGGGTTATAATCCATAAAGGAGATGATCAGTCCGGCCATGGGTTTATAGTGGAACAGGATGTAGTAAATGACAACCGGGAGCAGCATAAGGTAAACCGTGCGGTTCTTCCACAGCTTCCTCTTCATGACTTCCCAGCTTGTCTTATTGCTCACGGGCACTGCCGCCGCGGTAGCTTCTTTCTTGCTCATGAAAGATGAATCCCCCTCTCTTATGCTTTTTCGCACTGTTTCATACAGCAGAAAACACCCCGCAGAATGTCCGCACGGATTTTTCTGCCGCCATGAGCAGAGAGAGACTCCCCCGCCATCTCTGACAGGGGGAGCCTCGTCCGTCAGGATCAGCGGGCGTTATATCTGTCGACAGCCGCCTGCTGGATCGCGATCATATCGTCCAGCCCCTGGCCTTTCAGCTGCTCGACGTAAGCATCCCATTCGTCCTCGACATTGCTCTCCATGGTGTACCACTTCGCGCGGTACTCCTTCATGGTCGTATCGACAACGCCGGACAGTCTCGCGTACTCATTGGCCTCATCGGAAGTCATGGTGATCGGCGGGATCAGGGTCTTCTGGGAATCCGTTCCATCGTTCCAGATATGCAGGGCATCCTTCTGCGCGGGCTCCGCGTAGTAACCGAAAATGTAACTCGGATCCTGTACGAACGCGCCGTTCATATTGGCGCGGCCGTGATACGCCATCGCCACGGCGGGAGACAGATCGTCCGGATTCTTCATGATCTCATCGGTGTATTCCGCGCCGTCAGAACCCATGGTATAGGCAACGCCTTCCTCGCCGAAGTTGATCTCATAGTGGCCCTTCTGGCTGTAGCAGAAGTTCAGGAACGCCGCCGCGATCTCCGGGTACTGGCAGTCCGCCGTGATAGCCGCGGAGGTCGACGCGTAGTCATAGGAAGCGCCGCCGAACTGGACGGTCGTGCCGGCCTCCAGTACCGGGAAGGGAGCCCCAGCCAGCGCGAAGTCCGCGCCGTATTGATCGGGAGCGCCCTTGGCCATCGACAGGTAGGTCCCCATGTAGCCGCCGCCGGCTCCGTAGCACATACCGCCGACACCGGTCAGCATATAGGTATCCATCGTGGAACGGTCGCAGGTCAGAATGTCGGGATCCAGAAGTCCGTCCTTCACCCACTGGTTCATCTGCTTCATCCACTCCTTGTAGCCTTCCTCGACAAAGCCGTAATGCACTTTCCCGTCGTCCGGATCGATATACATGCCGGGACGGATGCCGTACGCGTTCATGGTGCCGTTCTGCAGGTTGTCGATCGACTGCTGGACCATGGGCTTCGGGACTCCGGATTCCTTCAGAGCGGTCAGAGCCGCCGTCAGGTCGTCGATGGTTTCAAAGGGGCCCGTGTACCCGGCCTTGTCCATGAGGTCCTTGCGGTACATCAGGCCGGAAGTGCACTGTAAGTACTTGGAACCGCGCACGAACGGGAAGCAGTAGTAAT
>CAZPGD010000037.1:0-9154 GCA_964585865.1 uncultured Hungatella sp.
TCCGCCGGCATGTAAACATGCCGCGGATTCCGACTTTCGACCCTGGCATCATCATTATACCCGAATTTCTTCTCCCGTTCAAGCGCAAATTTACCGCACCGGACGGCTGCAAAAAGCCTCTGTCCGAACCCCCGCGGCCCGTGCCCCGGTAATTCCGGACAATAAAAATCTCTCCCGTTTTTCGGAAGAGATCATTCAAAAAACATATCGGCCCGGCCAGACATCCCTCCGCGCTTTTTCACGCTTCCAGAACCGCCTCCAGCAGTTCTTTCATCTCCCCCAGGGACCGGTACACGGCATCCGGCTTTACGTCGGACGCGGCCAGATCCTCCGGCTTCGTTTCTCCCGTCAGGACCAGAAGGCCGTTCGCGCCGTGATTGACGCCGGTGGCAATATCCGTGTACAGCCGGTCGCCGACGAATGCCGTCTGTTTCCGTTCCGTTCCCGTACGCAGAAGCACCATATCCACCGTTTCCCTGAAAGGCTTTCCCAGGTATTTTGGCTTTACGCCCGTTGACAGGGTTATCGCCGCGCAGAACGACCCGCAGTCCGGCATGAACCCGTACTCCGTCGGGCAGTTGATATCCAGGTGGGTCGCCAAAAAGATCGATCCCTCCCGTATAAACGTGCAGGCCCGTTCCAGCTTTTCATATGTCAGGGTCGTATCGAAACCAACCACCACGATGGGCGGCCGCGCATCCCCTTTCTCCCAGAGCGGGACGCCCCCCTCCCGGAAACTCTCTTCCAGCGCGGGAGTCCCCACCAGGTACACGGTTCTGCCCGGATACGTCTCGTTTAAATAAGCGATGGTTACGTCGCCGGAGGTCATGATCTGGTCCCTTGAAATCGGGCAGTCCATGTCTGCCAGACGCTTTCTGTACACCTCCGGGGAACGGGAGGAATTATTCGTGAAAAACAGGATTTTCCGGCCCTTTTCCTGTACATACCGGACAAATTCCAGCGCGCCCGGCAGCCGTCTGTTCCCCAGATAGAAAGTCCCGTCCATGTCCAGCACAAAAAGGCGGATGCCCGCCAGCAGACGCGCCCTCGCCAGATCCTCTTCGTTCCGGATGATTCCGCCGTCCGCCGTCATCGGGATCCCACCGGCTCTCTTCCCGCGTTCCCCGCGGCAGCGACACCCGCTTTCCCCGCGGCGGCACGGCCCGCGCACTCCGCGGCAGCCCCATCGACCTTCCCCGCCGCGCGGCTCACGCTCTTCGTGGCAATGATATCCACGCCGGTCCCGGCGCAATCGGCAATGATCACCTGGCCCATAACCACGGGCGCCTCCACCTGCTTCGATTTAATCTCATTCATCACGTCAAAAATTTTCGACTTGGGGATATCGCTTTTCGTCTTTACGGAAGCCCTGGCGATCGTCCCCCCGTGGACGCGGACGGTGGATGTGACGATCCGGGTGGGGCTTAAGACTTCCTTTTTGGCGTAATCCGCGCCTCTCGGACAGGTATTCCCCGTCACTCGGATGTCGTCGCCGTCCAGGGTCACGGTCAGCGGGCAGCCCATCGGGCAGCCGATACAGATCAGGTTCCTTACTTCCATCATTCCACCTCCGTACAGATTTTGATCCGCCCGATATCCGGAAAATCGGCGAAACTGCTCTTTTTCAGCACGACCTGCTCCATCTCGCCCGGAGCCAGCACTTTCTTCTTCTTTTTGGACACCAGTGTATCGTCGTAATACACGGAAATATAGCGGTCCTTATAGACGTCGGCCACGCGGAACCGCACCGTCACCGCGTCCTGCATGGTGCCGACGTTCAGCGTCTGGGGCACGGTATAACGGACGCCGTTTTCCGCCAGCAGCGGGATCCTGCGCCCCTTGCCCGCTTCCCTGCCGCTTTTGACGTATTCCGCCGCGTTGGCGCCCGCCAGGGACGCTTCCTGCGATACGAAATCAACCAGGTCATGAACGTGCAGGACATTGCCGCAGGCATAGATACCCTCGACTTCCGTTTCCAGGCGATCGTCCACGTTCGGCCCGGAAGTTACGCGGTTTAAGGAAACGCCGGCGCTCTTGGACAGTTCGTTCTCCGGGATCAGGCCCACGCTGAGAAGCAGAGTGTCGCACGAATAATATTCCTCCGTCCCGGGTATGGGGGCACGGTTTTCGTCCACCTCGACAATGGTAACGCCGGTCAGCCGCTTTTTGCCGTGGATCTGTACGACGGTATGGCTCAGCTTCAGCGGGATCCCGTAGTCGTCCAGGCACTGCACGATATTCCTCTTGAGACCGCCGGAATAAGGCATTAACTCGGCCACCACCTTCACGCGCGCTCCTTCGAGCGTCAGGCGGCGGGCCATGATAAGACCGATGTCGCCGGATCCCAGGATCACCACTTCAGTCCCCACACGGCAGCCCTCAATGTTCATCAGACGCTGGGCCGTGCCGGCGGAATAAATGCCGGCGGGACGGTAGCCGGGAATATTCAAGGCTCCCCTCGGGCGCTCGCGGCAGCCCATGGCCAGGATCACCGCTCCGGCCTGAATCGTGACGAGCCCCTCCTCGCGGTTAATGTAGGTAACTTCCCTGTTCCTGCTGATATCGGCCACGATCGTATTCAGCTTATAGGGAATCTGCTCCTCCTCAATCATGGCGATGTACCGGGACGCGTATTCCGGACCGGTCAGTTCTTCCTTAAATGTATGCAGGCCGAACCCGTTGTGGATGCACTGGTTCAAAATGCCGCCCAGCACGCCGTCGCGCTCCAGGATCAGGATGTCCCGGACGCCGGCCTTTCTCGCCGATGCCGCGGCCGCCAGTCCCGCCGGGCCGCCGCCGATGATTACGATATCATGATGTGTCATCCTCGTTTCCTCCTATAACGTTCCGGTAAGCATCTCGGAACCGGGCTGATTTTTGCAGATTTCTTCCATTGGAATCCCTGTCTCGCGGGACAGGATTTCCATTGTCCGGGGCGTGCAGAACCCGGCCTGGCAGCGTCCCATGCCCTGGCGCACCCTTCTCTTGATGCCGTCCAGGGACCGCGCGCCCAAGGTACGGCGGATGCTGTCTACGATCTCGCCCTCGCTGACGTTCTCGCAGCGGCAGACAATCGTGCCGTAGTCGGGACGCTCTTTCAGAAGCGCCGCGCGCGCCTCCTTATCCATGGCCGCCACATGGGGGATCCCCTTCCTGGTGGCAATGAAATGTTCCTTCTTTTCCGCTTTCGCCTTTGCCGCAATCTTTTCCGCCAGGTAGACGCCGATGGCCGGAGCGCTGCTTAAGCCGGGCGATTCGATGCCGGCGGCGTCAAAGAACCCTTCCGCGTCCTCCGGTTCGCCCAGAATGAATTCATGTCCGGCCTCATGGGCGCGCAGACCGGAGAAGGAAGTGATCACCTGCCGGTAGGGAATGTTCTTCACGCCGCGCGCGGACTTGGCCGTTACCTCCGCCAGTTCCGCCGCCGTGGTGTACGTTCCTTCCTTGTCCTCAATATCCGTAGCCGTGGGGCCGATCAGAAGATTGCCGTGAATCGTCGGAGTGACCAGGATCCCCTTCCCGTATTTGCCCGGAAGCTGGAAAATGGTCTTGTCCACATGCTGCCCGGCTTCCTTATCCAGCAGGCAGTAGTCCCCTTTCCGCGGGGTAATGGTGATTTTATGGCTGCTGACCATATTGTGGAACACGTCGGCGTAAACGCCCGCGGCGTTGACCACGTACCTGGCGGTAAGCGGATCCTGCCCTTTGACCGCCAGTTCATATCCTCCGCCGACGGCCTTCACATCCGTCACTTCCGTGAGGAAACGGAACTCCACGCCGTTGTCGCAGGCATTCTCCGCCAGCGCGATCGTCAAATTAAAAGGACAGACGATCCCGCCCGTGGGCGCGTAGAGCGCCGCCACGACCTCGTCGGTCAGATTCGGCTCCATGGCCCTTGCCTCGTCTCCGGTGAGGATCCGCAGTTCCGGCACGCCGTTGGTCACGCCCCTTTCATAGAGTGCCCGCAGTCCCGGCATGTCCTCTTCCGAAAAGCAAAGTACGAGCGAACCGTTCCGGCGGAAAGGAAAATCCAGTTCCTCCGCCAGCAGGCCCATCAGCCGGTTGCCCTCCACATTCATCTTCGCCATCATGGAGCCGGCAGCCGCGTCATAGCCCGCGTGGACAATGGCGCTGTTGGCCTTGGATGTGCCGGAGCAGACGTCCTCCGTCCTTTCCGCCAGACAGATCTTCAGCTGATAGCGGGACAACTCCCTGGCCACCGCGCAGCCGGTTACGCCGCCGCCGATGATCACGACATCATACTGTAATCCATTCATACTGTCTCTCCTATTCTCGTTTTATCGCAGCCGTCCGGCGTTATACGGGAAAATGCCGGTTCCCGAAACCTGAATGGCTGCCTTTATAATTCCTCCAAAAATGTTACGCAGTCCATGCTCCGGATCTCCTCCAGGACGGTCGCGCGCTGGTTGCGCTCATGCACCTCGATGCAGACAATCGCGTTGGGACCTTCGCCCTTGATTTTGCTCTTGCCCAGTTCAAAGCTGCTGATTCGGATATCCTTGGCACGAAGATCATGAATAAACGTCGAAACGCTTTTATTCGTGGAAAATTCCACATAAAGGTCAAAAACTTTGGCATACTTGTGCAGCAGGACATCCACCTTTGTCAGGATCTCCAGGGTAATGACCACCAGAATGAGGGTAATGAACGCGCCTTCGACAAACCCGATGCCAACCGCCAGCCCCAGGCACGCGCAGGCCCACAGTCCCGCGGCCGTGGTCAGGCCCCTGACCTGGTTACGGCCGGTGACAATGATCGTGCCGACCCCCAGGAAACCGACGCCGCTGACCACCTGCGCCCCCATACGGGAAATGTCAACGGAGTCGGGGTAGCGGATATACATGTATTCTCCGGTCATCATCACCAGCGCGGACCCGAGACAGACCATGACATGGGTCTTGATCCCGGCTCCCCGACGCTTCATCGCGCGGTCAATGCCGATAATCGTTCCGATCACCAGGGCGGCCACCATGCGCAGCACCATACCCATTGTTGACCAGCCTTCCGCGGTCTCTACCAATCTTCTAAGCATCGCCTGCTCTCCTTTTCCCGGAAAGATATTCGTGAATCCCTCTGGCGCCCGCGCGTCCGGCCCCCATGGCCAGAATCACGGTGGCCGCTCCCGTCACCGCGTCGCCCCCGGCAAAGACGCCCTCTCTGCCGGTCCTGCCCGTGGACTCCTCGGCCACGATGCATCCGCGGCGGTTCGTCTCAAGCCCCTTCGTCGTACCGGCAATCAGCGGATTCGGGGATGTGCCCAGAGCCATAATCACCGTATCAAGTTCCATCTCGAACTCGCTGCCGGAAACAGGCAGCGGCCTTCTTCTGCCGGAAGCGTCCGGCTCGCCCAGTTCCATGCGGACGCATCGCATCCCGCGGACCCAGCCGTTCTCATCGGTCAGGATCTCCGTGGGATTCGTCAGCAGATCGAACCGGATCCCCTCTTCCCTGGCATGGTGCACTTCCTCCGTGCGGGCAGGCAGTTCCGCTTCGCTTCTGCGGTAAACGATATGCACGTCGGCTCCCAGCCGCAAGGCCGTCCTGGCCGCGTCCATGGCCACGTTGCCGCCGCCGACCACCGCCACTTTCTTCCCCGCCGCAATGGGCGTATCGTAATCATCGCGGAACGCTTTCATCAGATTGTTCCGGGTCAGGTACTCATTGGCGGAAAATACGCCGTTCGCGTTCTCTCCGGGAATGCCCATAAACATCGGCAGTCCGGCGCCGGAACCGATAAAGACGGCCTCGAAACCTTCCTCGTCCAGAAGCTCGTCAATGGTCACGGTTCTGCCGATGACGACGTCCGTCTCGATCGTCACCCCCAGCTTTTTGACATTCTCGATCTCCGCCTTTACAACCGCTTCTTTCGGCAGACGGAATTCGGGAATCCCGTAGAGCAGCACACCGCCCGGCTCATGCAGCGCCTCAAAAATCGTCACCTCATAGCCAAGCTTGGCCAGATCCCCGGCACAGGCCAGCCCGGAAGGGCCGGATCCGATCACGGCTACTCTGTGGCCGTTGGTCCGCTCCGGGGCCTCCGGCACGAAACCGTGTTCCCGGGACCAGTCGGCCACGAACCGCTCCAGCTTGCCGATGGAGACCGGCTCGCCCTTGACGCCGCGGACACATACGCCCTCGCACTGGGTTTCCTGGGGGCAGACACGCCCGCAGACGGCCGGCAGAGCGGACGCCCGGGCAATCACCCTGGCCGCCGCCTCAAAATCGCCCCGATCCACCTCCCTGATAAAACCGGGAATATCGACTGACACGGGACAACCGCCCACACAGCGGGGATTTTTGCACTGCAGGCAGCGGGAGGCTTCCGCTCTGGCCTCCTCCCGGTCGTACCCCAGGCAGACTTCCTCAAAATTCGCCGCCCGAACCTTCGGATCCTGCTCGCGAACCGGCACCTTCCTGCTTTTATCCATCACTCGTCACCTTCCTGCATTTATCCGTCACTCAACGTCTCCGCAGTTTCCGCATCCGCCATGGTGAGAAGAGCCTTCCCGCAGTCTCAGAAGCGCGCGCCCTTCCTGGCTTTTGTACATCTGCTGGCGTTTCATGGCCTCGTCAAAATCCACCTGGTGCCCGTCAAATTCCGGCCCGTCCACACAGGCGAATTTCACCTTCCCGCCTACGGTCAGGCGGCAGGCGCCGCACATGCCGGTTCCGTCTACCATGATCGGGTTCATACTGACCACGGTGGGGATCCCCAGTTCTTTTGTCAGCAGGCAGACGAACTTCATCATGATCATGGGACCGATGGCCACGCAAAGGTCATATTGTTTTCCTTCCCGTTCCGCCAGTTCCCGCAGCACGTCGGTGCCCATGCCTTTCCGGACGTAGGAACCGTCATCGGTCGTGATGTAGAGATGGCCGGCCATCGCCCGCATTTCCTCTTCCAGGATCACCATCTCTTTATTCCGGGCGCCCACGATCACATCCGCGCGGACGCCGTGCTCATGGAGCCATTTTACCTGCGGATAAACGGGCGCCGTCCCCAGGCCGCCGGCCACAAACACGATCCGCTTTTTCTTCAACTCTTCCGGGTCTTCCTTTGTAAAATCAGAAGGGTTCCCCAGCGGGCCGACCAGATCCCTAAACGCGTCCCCGGCCCGTAACCGGCACATCCGCTCCGTCGACGCGCCCACCTCCTGGATCACGAGCGTAACCGTCCCCGCGGCCCGGTCATAATCGCAGACCGTCAGCGGGATCCGCTCTCCTGCCTCATCTATCTTCACAATCACAAACTGCCCCGGCTGGCAGGCTTTCGCCGCCCGGGGCGCTTCCACATCCATCCGGTAAATCTTATCCGCCAGTTTTTCCGCTCTGATTACGGGAAACATAGCATCCTCCTGCCACCATACAGAATCCGTTTCAAGGCCGCGTCACGGCCTCTCTGTCGCACATAAACCGTCGTTGCCCTTATCTTAACACCATATTCCCTTTATGGCAATCGAAAATTTGCGTATGATGGGGAAAAAATTTGCAAAAATTGCAACAGAAGAGAAAATTCTCTTTCATCCCGTCCAAAATTTACTGCCCGGAACGGATCATCACGGCAGCCGTTATCCTTTTTCCCTCGATAATAAAAAAAAGTAGCGCATTTTCCCAAAAAGATGCTATAATTTTCCATGAAAAATCATCCGCAAGGAGGAACCGTTATGCCGCAATCCGCCCTTCTCGAAGAAATCCGGCAAAATATCGGAAGCGTAATCATAGGCAGACGCCAGACCGTCGATCTGCTTCTGGCCGCTCTGCTGGCGAAAGGCCACGTTCTCCTCGAGGACGTTCCCGGCACCGGAAAAACCATGCTTGCCAAATCGCTGGCCAAAAGCATGGACCTGCAGTTTTCCAGGATCCAGTTCACCCCGGATCTGCTTCCTTCCGACGTCACCGGCCTCAACTATTTTAATCAGCAGGAAAGCCGTTTTATCCTCAGAAAAGGCCCCGTATTCACGAATATTCTTCTGGCCGACGAGATTAACCGCGCGACTCCCCGCACACAGTCAAGTCTCCTGGAATCCATGGAAGAACGCCAGGTGACAATCGATGGGGAAACCTACCGGCTCGAGGATCCTTTTCTGGTCGTCGCCACGCAGAACCCGGTTGAGACGGCCGGTACCTATCCGCTCCCCGAGGCCCAGATGGACCGTTTTCTCATGCAGATTTCCATGGGATACCCGGATCGGAACGAGGAACTGGCGATTCTGGACCGTTTCGGACAGAACAATCCGCTGGAGGACCTGAAGCCGGTCTGCGACGCCCGGCAGCTAATGGCCCTGCAGGACGAGACGGCTGAAATCTATATGCATCCCGTTCTGAAAGAATACCTGGTCGAGCTCGTACAGGCCACGCGCGGGGATTCCCGGATTATAAACGGCGTCAGCCCACGCGGAAGTCTGGCACTGTTCCGCGCCGCCCGCGCCTATGCCTTTGTGCGCGGCCGCGGTTATGTCGTTCCGGAGGACATCAAGACGCTGGCCGTCCCCGTACTGGCCCATCGTCTTGTTACCGCCCGCACTTTCGGCACGCAGGCAACGGCTGCGGAAGAGATTAACCGGCTTTTGTCCGCCGTACCGGTGCCCACCGAAGACTGGGGAAAACGCCTATGAAACTCCTTGTCGTCCTGATTGCCGGATGGGTCCTCCTTTATCTGGAAGGGCTGCTTTACCAGCACTTCTGGCGGAAAGGGCTGTCCGCTCACCTGACCTTTACACAGACCGCGGCCGTGGAAGGCGACACCGCTCAGCTGACGGAAACCGTCGTCAACCGCAAATTTATTCCGCTTCCGGTTCTCCATGTGAAATTTCAGATGGGCCGCCATCTGGTATTTGCCGCTTCCCGTAATTTCAAGATTACGGACCAGAACTACCGCAGCGACATTTTCTCGTGTATGCCATGGCAGGAAATCCGGCGGACGCTGGATTTTTCCTGTGAAAAACGCGGGTACTACCGGATCTCTTCCGTCAGCCTGGTCAGCTACGACCTGTTCTTTCTCCGTCACTGCGTGACCGTCCTGCCGGAGGATACCGCTCTTTATGTGTACCCGCGCCCCGTTGATCCGCTGCGTCTTGAACTGCCGCTGAAAAATCTGCTGGGCCAGATCCTGGCGAGGCAGGCTCTTCTGCGG
>CAZPGD010000037.1:9164-9806 GCA_964585865.1 uncultured Hungatella sp.
CCGTTCGAGACCCAGTCCGTCCGGTCCTATCAGTCCTTTGATCCCTTTAAAAGCGTCAACTGGAAGGCCACCGCCCATACGGGCGAATTGAAGGTGAACGTTTACACCCCGGCCTCTTCTCAGAAAGTGACGATCCTTCTGGACATGGAATCGGACCGGATCTGGACCGACGAGGATCTGACGGAAGAAGCGGTCCGTCTCTGCGGTTCCATGGCGGAGTACATGACCGGCATGGGCATTCCGGTCGCCGTTTACAGCAACGGGACCGACTGTCTCACCGGCCTGCCGTCATGTCTGGAGGCGGGCGCCGGAAAAGAACACCTGCGCAGCATTATGGAACTGCTGGCGCGGGTAAAGATCGTCACCGAGGCGGCTTCCGCGCACGGAGCGCCGGGCATTCCGTCTGCCGGCACGTCTGGTGCCGTCTCCGGCATGACGAGGAGCAATTACTCGCAGTACGCCGCCTCCGATGCTCCGGAAGGCACCGCTCTCTCGCGGAACGCGGATCCCGTCTCCGGCGCTCCGGAAGGCGCTGTTCTCTCGCGGAATGTGGCTTCCGGTTTCGGCGCGGCCGACGCCAAATTTACGCGGTACGCTGCCTCTTCCTCCGGTGCTCTGAAAGGCACCGCTTTTCCACGAACC
>CAZPGD010000038.1:0-9796 GCA_964585865.1 uncultured Hungatella sp.
GGGTCATACGGCGGCTGCATGAGTAGGACCGCGCGGGCGCCTTCCGGCGCGTTTTCCGCGCGGTTCTCCGCGTATTTCCCGTACCAAATCTTAATTGATTTTAAAAATTATCTATGGTAAGATGGAAAGGGTTCCCATGTTCTCCTGCCGGCGGCGGGTGTTTTATCGCATCGCGGAGAGCGGCCGGGACTAAATTGGCAGCGGAACCGCAGTGGAAGAGGGACGATTTGCCTAAAACGGCCGGAATATGCCCATATGCAGCGGGAAAAAGGGGATCCACGGTTCAGCCGGAGCGGACAGGCGTTGGCAAAAGGATAAGGAGGTACATCGCGATGGCAATTTTGGTAACGGGCGGCGCCGGGTACATCGGCAGTCATACCTGCGTGGAACTGCTGAATGCCGGGTATGAAGTGGCGGTGCTGGATAATCTGTGCAACTCCTGCCGGGAGTCTCTGAGGCGGGTAGAGGAAATTACCGGGAAAAAGGTCATTTTTTACGAAGCGGATCTGCTGGACCGGCCCGCCGTGCAAAATGTGTTTGACAATGAGAGAATCGAGGCGGTCATTCATTTTGCCGGACTGAAGGCGGTGGGGGAGTCGGTGTACAAGCCGCTGGAATACTATCACAATAATATTACGGGGACATTGATTTTGTGCGACGAGATGCGCAGGCACGGGGTGAAGAGCATCGTTTTCAGTTCCTCCGCCACCGTGTACGGCGATCCGGCCTTTGTGCCGATCACGGAAGAGTGCCCCAAGGGCAATATTACGAATCCTTACGGCAGGACGAAGGGAATGCTGGAACAGATCCTGACGGATATCCACACGGCGGACCCGGACTGGAAAGTGATGCTTCTGCGCTATTTCAATCCCATCGGCGCCCATGAGTCGGGGCGGATCGGCGAGAATCCCAGGGGGATCCCCAATAATCTGCTCCCCTATATCACGCAGGTGGCGGCGGGCAGGCTGGTGTGCCTGGGAGTTTTCGGAAATGATTACGATACGCCGGACGGCACCTGTATCCGCGACTATATCCATGTGGCCGATCTGGCGGCCGGCCATGTGAAAGCCCTTCAGAAGATGGATAAATCGGACGGGGGCGTATGGATCTACAATCTGGGAACTGGCGTCGGCTACAGCGTCCTCGATGTGATCAATGCTTTCGAGGAGGCGAATGATTTGAAGATCAATTACGTGTTTAAATCCAGGAGACCGGGCGATATTCCCGCCTGCTACGCGGATCCCACGAAAGCCCGCGAGGAACTGGGCTGGGAAGCGAAACGCGGCATCCGGGAAATGTGCAGGGACGCCTGGAACTGGCAGAAGAAAAACCCGGACGGATACGCGGAAGCGTAAAGCAGCATCGCGGATGTCCGCTCGGGCGGAGGCGTAAGGCATTTGCCGGGAAGTGCGCGCGGGCTGGGGCGGAAGGCATTTTCCGAGGTGTGCGCGCGGGCGGAGGCGGAAATCATTTCCCGGACATCCGGAGACTAAAAACGCAAAGCCGTTACCGCGGATGTCCGCGCGGGCGGGAAAGGAGTACATTCCGTGAAGAGAGAGCAAATGACCATATCGCGCCTGTTTGACACGTCAAAGACCATGGCGGGGCCTTATCTGCGCGACTATACCTACCCGTGGGAGGTTCTGCCCCATATCGGAGATCTCATTCTCCGGCTGGGCGCGGAACTTCCCGGGGAAGAATATGAAAGACGGGACGGGAACATCTGGATCCACAAAACGGTCCGCGTCGCCCCCACGGCTGTGATCAGCGGACCCGCGATTATCGGAAAAGGGACGGAAATACGCCCCGGCGCCTTTCTGCGGGGCAATGTTTTGGTGGGCGCGGACGCCGTGGTGGGGAATTCCACGGAACTGAAAAACGTGATCCTTTTTGACGGCGTTCAAGTCCCGCATTATAATTATGTGGGCGATTCGATCCTGGGCTATAAATCCCATATGGGAGCGTCTTCCCTGACTTCCAACGTGAAGTCGGACAAGAAGCCGGTGAAAGTACACGCCGAAGACGGCGACATCGAGACGGGGCTGAAGAAATTCGGCGCCATGCTGGGCGATTTCGTGGAGGTCGGCTGCGGCTCCGTATTAAATCCCGGCACGGTGATCGGAAGCCATACCAATATCTATCCGCTTTCCGGCGTGCGGGGCTGTGTGGACGCCGGTTCCATCTACAAGCGGGAAGGCGTGATCGTAAAGAAGGAAGAGCGGTAGGCGGGGGCGCCCGGTTGGGACGTCCCCGCGGAACGAACTTTATTTTGTGCCGAAAATCCGGTCGCCGGCGTCGCCCAGACCGGGACAGATATAGGCGTCTTCGTTGAGACAGCGGTCCAGATGGCCAACATAGACTTGAATGTCGGGATGGGCTTCACAGAGTTTCCGAAGACCGTCCGGCGCCGCGATAATGCACATGAATTTGATATGCCTGCCGCCGTGCTGTTTGATAAAATTGACCGCGGCCACGGCGGAACCGCCGGTAGCCAGCATCGGGTCGGTGACAACGATGGTGCGCAGTTCGATCGGGCTGGGAAGTTTGCAGAAATATTCATGGGGTTCGTGGGTCTTTTCGTCGCGGTAGAGGCCGATATGCCCCACCTTGGCGGACGGCACGAGGGAGAGAATGCCGTTTACCATCCCCAGTCCGGCCCGCAGAATCGGTACGATTGCCAGTTTTTTCCCCGCGAGCATGGGAGTCATGCAGGTTTCGATCGGGGTTTCCACTTCTACGTCTTCCAGAGGAAGGTCCCGCAGGGCTTCATAGCCCATCAGCATGGCGATCTCGCCGGTCAGGGTGCGAAATTCATTGGTCCCGGTGTTTTTATCCCGCAGCATGGAAATTTTGTGTTGAATGAGCGGATGGTCGAGTATGGTTACTTGTTCCATATGATGCCTCCTGTGTGGGTTCTGTGTTTTCTGTTTTCTATCCCGGCAGTTGTACGATGCTGGGGCGGGCCGTAAAATCATTCATCCGTCGGCTTGTGAACACGCCGCGGATTCCGGCTTACGGCTCCGGCGCCATCTGTATTCTAGCAGATGGGGGAGAGGATTGCAAGAAGAACGGCATTTAAATCCTTTTGCCGGAAAATCGTAACAGTTCAGACGGCGCGCTTAAGCAGAAAACTACTTGTCAAAGCGCGAAAGCTGTGGTAAACTGGTTATGTTCGGAAGGGGACATCCCAAACGTGTATCAGAAGGCCGGTGTGTCGGAACTGGCAGACGAGGCAGACTCAAAATCTGTTGTAGGCAACTACGTGCGGGTTCGAGTCCCGCCACCGGCATTTTAAAGACCGCGAAAGTTCGCGGTCTTTTTTCAGGAAGTGCCGCGGTCGCGCATGGAGACGATCATACATGCCATTTGGTATTTCAGGCGCTCCTCCGCGGTTTCCAGATCGCTGCCGAGGAGTTTTTTGATATTGTTGATCCGGTAGATAATCGTGTTGCGGTGGGCGAACATGGCCTGAGCGACACTCTGGATGCTGCCGCCGGATTCCAGATAGAGTTTCAGCGTTTCCACGTATGCGCCGGCGTGCTTTCGGTCGTACTCGATCAGCGGTTTCAGCGTATCCTCGCCCATTTCCTGCAGCAGCCGGGAATCCGATACCCGGCTAAGCAGCCGGTAAATCCCCATTTCATCGAAATAACGGATCCGCAGGCCGGTGCGGAACGCCATTTCCAGAGCGGCGCGCGCCCGCCGGTAGCACAGCTGCAGGTTGGAAATATCCGTCACCATGCTGCCAACGCCGATATAGACCGGACGGTTCGGCATCCTGCGCTTCAGCTGGCGGCAGAAATCTTCCAGAATGCCGCGGATCCGCTCTTCCGTCAGGTTGTTGATGACCAGGGTAAAACAGGCGTCGTAATAGAAGAAATGCGCGTTGTGTGAGAGATTTTCCATGTAAATCTGCATCCGGTAGCTGATGCGCCTGCGCTCCACCGTGTCCATCACGTCCAGATCGCCGGTTGAGATGAGCGCAATCTGAAACGAGCCGTCGATGTCGAAATACGGAAGCAGATCCTTCTCGTAGAGCCCCATGGCGGCAGGCTCCTCGATCGCGTGGATCAGCGCGTTGGAGATCTGTTCATCGGCGGCGCTCTGTAAAAAGATGCGGATGCTCAAATCCTTGATCATGTCGTACAGTTCCACCCGCCACGGAACCGTCAGAAGCGGAAGGTCATTCTCGTCGCAGAAGCGGATAACCGATTCCGGAATTTCCTTGATATAGGGGCCGATGTTAATGATCAGGCCGGAGGCGTTCGACTCGGCCAGTTTCTCGGCCAGATGCTTCAGTTTCTCTTCCGTGCCGAAGCCCAGGCCGGTGGTGATGGCCAGATCCTTTCCCTTTAAGTTCCGCAGGATCGCGCCGTCCTCCATCAGAAGGATCCAGCTGATGGAGTTGGACCAGCCTTTCCGCCCCGCGATCAGTTCCATCGAATATTTATCTTTCGAGACAACCATCATATCTTCGATTGTAAACGCCATGGAATCTCCTTTTCCGCCCGCCTGTCTTTCCCGCAAATACAAATGCACGCCGTTTGTACTGTCAGCACATATTTCGCCGCCCAATTTTAGGATAAAAGCCTCTTGTATCGGGCGCCGGGAATGGTATGATATAGATACAAAGTACAAATCAAGTTTGTTTACATATAAAATAACAGGAGGATTGCGAAATGTCAATGAATATGATGGATGATTATAGAAGTTTTATGGTCCGGGAAAAGGAACCCGTGTGGATGAGGGAAGAGCGTTACGATTACTGCGAACCCTATTACGAGGGCCTTCTGTTCGGGAAGGCGTCTTACAGGATGCCGCTGCTTCACAATGTCTTGACCAGATTTTTCCATAACTGATCGGTAACGGCACGAAGAGGATAAATCTGTATGGAGAAAAGCCTCGCAGGCAGGAATGTCCGCGAGGTCTTTTTTTGGGAAATCATTGAAAAAAGGCGGGCTCTGGTGTATGATGAAGGAAAGGACGGGGAGAAGCGGATCAAACGAAAGGAGCGTGCGCGATGACCTGCAGGGAGGCGGAATCGCTGGTAATCCCCTTTATCCATGACGAACTGGACGATGAAACCGCGGCGGATTTTCTGGAGCACGTGGATTCCTGCGCCGACTGCCGGGAAGAACTGGAGATCTATTATACGGTGGAGGCCGGCATCCGGCAGCTGGATGAAGATGTGGGGAGCAGCAATATAAAGGGCGAGATGGAAGAGGATCTGTGGATGTACCGCCAGCGGCTGTACAGCGTGAAAATACTGAATATCCTGCGGTATGCCGCCGATACGCTCGCGGTGGTGAGCGTGGCGGTCATGCTGATCCTGCAGGTACGGCTGTGGTGGCAGCTGGGAATATTCTAGGACAAAGACGCCGCGGCCTACGTGGGGAACACTGCCGGCGAAAGGGCAGTTCGGGCGCGGCCTGTGCGGAGAAGACGCTGCGGCTTGTGCGGGAACGCATCGGGACGAAAAGAGCGGTTTGGGCGTGGCCCGTGCGGAAGAAAGCGTTGCGGTTCGGCACCGGGGATGCCGCCGGACGAAAAAGACGGTTCGGGCGCGGCCCGTGCGGAGAAGGCGTGCGGCCTGGCTCGGGGGGGGAAAAGGCGCCGCGGCCCGGCGCGGGGATTGGGAGGAAGACATGGACAAACTGGTTTTATTTGACGGTCACAGCATTTTGAACCGGGCATTTTACGGGATCCCGATCCTGACAAATTCCGAGGGACTTCACACCAACGCGGTGTACGGGTTCCTCAATATTATGTTTAAGATCCTTGAGGAGGAGAAGGCGGATCACCTGGCGGTGGCCTTTGACCTAAAGGAGCCGACGTTCCGGCACAGGCTGTACGCGGAGTATAAGGGGACCAGAAAGCCCATGCCGGAGGAACTTCGCGAGCAGGTGCCGCTTCTAAAGGAAGTTTTGACGGCCATGGGCATCCCCATCCTGTCGCTTCCCGGTTATGAGGCGGACGACGTGCTGGGGACGCTGGCAAAGAAAAACGCGGCCGCCGGCGCGGAGGTGTCCGTCGTTTCCGGGGACCGGGATCTGCTGCAGCTGGCGGACGATCATATCAAGATCCGCATCCCGAAGACCAGCCGCGGCAGCACGGAAATCCATGACTATTATCCGGAAGACGTGAAGCGGGAATACCGGGTGACGCCGCGGGAGTTCATTGATGTGAAAGCGCTGATGGGCGACGCGTCGGACAATATTCCGGGGGTGCCGTCCATCGGGGAGAAAACGGCGACGGCGATTATCGAACAGTACGGAAGTATCGAAAACGCGTTCGCGCATGTGGACGAGATCCGGCCGCCGAGGGCGCAGCAGGCCCTGCGGGAACATTATGACATGGCGCAGATGAGCAAGGAACTGGCGACGATCCGCGTTGACTGTCCGGTTCCGTTTTCCTATGAGGACATGGAAATCGGGAATATGTTTACGCCGGAAGCCTATCGGTATATGAAGCGCCTGGAATTTAAATCCATCCTGCCGCGGTTCGGCGCGCAGGCGGAGAATACGCCGGCGGAGGAAGCGTTTACGCGGATCGAAGATTTCGGCCAGGCGGAACGGATGTTTGAAAAGGCGGAGAAAGCCGCGGAAACGGGCGGTGTTCTGGGATTTCAGCTTCTGACCGGGAACGGACAGGTGCAGGGGCTGGCCGTCTGCTTCGGGGAAAAGGACTGCTACGCGGTGGCCGCGGATGGACTGCTTTCGGGGCCGTACCTGGCCGGGCGGCTGCGGGAACTGATCGGAAGGTCAGGCCGGGCGGCGACTCTTTATCTGAAAGAGCAGCTTCCCTGGCTGGAACTGGATTACGGGAGCCCGGCGTTTGACGCGGCGGTGGCGGGATACCTGCTGAACCCGCTGAAAGATACGTATGAATATGACGATCTGGCCAGGGATTATCTGGGAATGACGGTGCCGTCCCGGGCGGATCTGCTGGGCAAACGATCTCCGGGAGAAGCCCTTGCCGAGGGGGAGGAAAAGGCGGCCATCTGCGCCTGCTATATGGCCTGCGTCGCCTGGAAATCCGCCTCGGTCCTGGAAGAGAAGCTGTGCGCGGCCGGGATGTGGCAGCTGTTTACGGATATCGAGATGCCGCTGATTTACAGCCTTTTCCATATGGAACAGGCCGGGGTCCGGGTCGAGAAGGACGCGCTTAAGGAATACGGCGACAAGCTGAAAGAGCAGATCGGCAGGGTCGAGGAAGAGATCTATGATCTGGCCGGGGTGCGCTTCAATATCAATTCTCCCAAACAGCTGGGGGAAATCCTGTTTGAGCGGATGAATCTGCCGCACGGGAAAAAGACAAAAACCGGCTATTCGACGGCGGCGGACGTGCTGGAGAAACTGGCGGCCGATTATCCGGTGGCGCGTAAAATCCTCGATTACCGGCAGCTGACGAAACTGAATTCCACCTACGCGGAGGGACTGTACGCGTTTATCCGCGGTGACGGCCGGATCCACGGGAAATTTAACCAGACGATCACGGCCACGGGGCGCATCAGCAGCACGGAGCCCAACCTGCAGAATATTCCGGTGCGGATGGAGCAGGGCAGGCAGATCCGCAAGGTATTTGTGCCCGAGGACGGTTATACCTTTGTGGACGCGGATTATTCGCAGATCGAACTGCGCATCCTGGCCCATATGTCGGGGGATGAGAGACTGATCGCGGCCTACCGGGACGCGCAGGATATCCACGCGATCACGGCGTCACAGGTGTTCCACGTTCCGCTTGGCGAGGTGACGCCGCTGCAGAGGAGAAACGCGAAAGCGGTGAATTTCGGCATTGTGTACGGGATCAGCGCCTTCGGTCTCAGCGAGGATTTAAGCATCAGCCAGAAAGAGGCGAAGGTTTATATCGAAAATTATTTCAAAACGTATCCGGGTGTGAAGGAGTTCCTGGACCGCCAGGTGGCGGAGGGGAAGAAACGCGGCTACGTGACGACGCTGTTCGGGCGCAGGCGGCCCGTCCCGGAACTGGAGGACGCCAATTACACGCGGCGGCAGTTTGGCGAGCGGGTGGCGATGAATTCGCCGATCCAGGGTACGGCGGCGGACGTGATGAAAATCGCCATGATTGCCGTGGACCGTGAACTGCGCGGACGCGGCATGAAGTCGCGGATCGTGCTGCAGGTCCATGACGAACTATTGGTGGAGGCGGCCGCCGGCGAGACGGAAACGGTGACGGAAATTCTGGTGGATAAAATGAAGCACGCGGCGGATCTGCGTGTGACGCTGGAAGTGGAGGCTCATACGGGGGATACCTGGTATGACGCCAAATGACGGGACGGTGCGAATCGTATGGTGATTGAACTGACCGGCGGCGTGGGCTCGGGAAAGAGCAGCGTGCTGGAAATCCTGCGGGAGGTATTCGGGGCGGCCGTCCTGCAGGCGGATCGGATCGGGAAGGAACTGGAACGGCCCGGACAGGCCGGGTATGAACGGATCGTGGAGACGTTCGGCAGGGAGTTTCTGAGAGCGGACGGGGAACTGGATACCGGAAAACTGTCCCGGCTGGTATTCGCGGATCCGGAAGCGCTGGCCCGGATCAACGGGATCATTCATCCGCTGGTATGGAAGAGGATCCACGAGGCGGCGGCAAGGTTTAGGGAGAACAATCCCCGAGGAGGGAACCGTCCGCTTCTTGTCGTGGAAACGGCGATCCCCGATGGGGAACCGGAGAATATTTATGATGAAATATGGTATGTTTATGCTGATAAGGAGACCCGTATCCGCCGGCTGACGGCGGAGCGCGGCTATTCCGCAAAGAAATGTCTGGCGGTCATGGAGAACCAGCTGTCCGAGGAAGAGTACGGGCGGCTGGCGGACCGGGTCATTGACAATCGCGGGACGCGGGAAGCACTCAGGCGGCAGCTTGCGGAATATCTGGGCCCGGGCAGCGGACCGTCCGGTCATAACGGGAAGGCAGGGGTACGGATATGAGATTCGTCAGTATCGCCAGCGGGAGCAGCGGGAACTGTATCTACATCGGTTCGGAGACGACGCATCTTTTAGTGGACGCGGGGATCAGCAACAAGCGGATCGAGGCGGGGCTCAATGAGATCGGCGTGAAGGGGAGCGAACTGAACGCCATTGTCATTACGCACGAACATTCCGATCATGTGAAAGGGCTGGGCGTGCTGGCGAGAAAACACAGGGCGCCCGTTTACGGCACAAGGGAGACGCTGGAAGAGATCCGGAAAATGGACAGTCTGGGGGATTATCCGCCTGAGCTGCTCCATCCGATTGAACCGGACGCGGATTTTACGGTGGGGGATCTGACCCTGCAGGCGTTCCGGATCGATCATGACGCGGCCAACCCCGTGGCGTACCGCGTCCGGCAGGGGAACAAGTCGGTGGCGGTCGCCACGGATATGGGTCCTTATAACCAGTATGTCGTCGACCACCTGCAGGGGCTGGACGCCATTCTGCTGGAATCCAACCACGACGTCCGGATGCTGGAAAGCGGGCCCTACCCCTATTTTCTGAAGCGGAGGATCCTCGGCGATTACGGCCATCTGTCCAATGAAAACGCCGGCCGCCTTCTGAACCTGGTGCTTCATGACGATCTGAAAAAAATTTTGCTGGGCCATTTAAGCAAGGTCAATAATTTCCCGGAACTCGCCTACGAAACGGTGCGGCTGGAAATCGACCGGGGAGAGACGCCGTACCGGGCGTCGGATTTTTCCGTGTCAGTGGCCGGAAGGGACACGATGTCGGAAATCGTAACACTATGATGATGCCAGGGTCGAAAGTCGGAATCCGCGGCATGTTTACATGCCGGCGGA
>CAZPGD010000039.1:0-9613 GCA_964585865.1 uncultured Hungatella sp.
ACGAACGGGCAGCAAGTCACTGCCGCAAGGTGGGAAGACGCCCAAGTAGGATGAGGCTAAGCCGGGAGACCTGTCTGCATATGAAACACTTCTGGGGTTGGGTGGGAACCATGCGGGCCTTTCAGGGTCTGCGTTATTTGTGTTGCTTTCCAATTCGGGGGAGCAACTTTTTTTCTGAAAAGAAAAGCTGCCCGCGGTCCGGGACGGCCGGGGCGGAGCAATGTGCCCCTCTCTGTTCGGCGAAAAAAAGAAAGGAGCACAGGCAATGAAGTATCAAAAAACGAATCACAAAGGGAAACGGGCAGGCTGTCTTGCCGCGGTATTGGCGGCCGTTCTGCTGGCGCTTGGCGCATGCGGCCAGCCGCAAAGCGGGGGATCTTCCGCGGCGGCTTCCACGGAAGCGACCGCGTCCGGTGGGCAGCAGGCGGCCGGAACCGGCGAACAGCAGGCGGCCGGAACCGGAGAACAGCAGAAAGCCGGAACCGGAGAGAAGCAGGCAGCGCCAGCGACCGGAACCGGCGAACAGCAAGGAGCCCAGGCGGCGGGTGCCGGCAAACAGCAAGGGGCCGGCGGAGCGCAGACGGGTTCTTCGGTTACGGTCATCGATATGACCGGACGTGAGATCACGCTGGACGAGCCGGCGACCCGCGTGGTGGCGCTGACTCCCTCGGACTGCGAGATCCTCTATGCCATCGGCGCCGGAAAGACGCTGGTCGGCCGGGGGGAGTACTGCGACTATCCGGCGGAGGTGTTGGATGTCCCGGCCGTTAATTCCGGGTCGGATACGAATGTTGAGCAGATTCTGGAACTGGAGCCGCAGGTGCTTCTGATGAGCACCATGGCGCAGACCGAAGAGCAGGTCCGGCAACTGGAGGACGCCGGGGTCCATGTCGTCGTCAGCGACGCCCAGGACATTGAGGGTACGTACACCGCGATTGAGATGATCGGGGCGCTGATGGGCAGGGACGCCGAAGCCGCGTCCGTCGTGGAGGGAATGCGGGACGATTTTGCCGAAATCGAGTCGAAATCCGGCGGCGACGGGAGCGAAGACATCTATTTTGAAGTTTCTCCCCTGGAGTATGGTCTCTGGGCCGCCGGCTCTAACACGTTTATGAACGAGGTGGCGGATATGCTGGGGCTTCAGAACTGTTTTGCCGATGTGGACGGCTGGGGTTCCGTCTCGGAAGAGCAGGTGCTGGAGCGCGATCCCGATTATATTGTAACGATCACCATGTACTATGGCGAGGGCCCTACCCCCGAGGAGGAGATTCTGTCCCGCCCGGGATGGGAGAATATCACCGCGGTCAAAAACGGCGCGATTCTGAATCTTCCCGACAATGAACTTTCCCGCCCCGGCCCCCGTCTGGCGGACGGCGCGCGGGAACTTTATGATTTTGTCTACGGAAACGGCGACTGACCGCTGACCGGGGGTGATGTCCTTGAAAACGCGGGGAAAGCGGTTCTTTTTCCCGGAATATCTGCTGTTTGCGGCCGTGACCGCAGCGGTTTTCTGCCTCTGCGTCTGCGTGGGGAGTGTGAACGTGCCGTTTTCCGATACCGTTTCGGTCATCGGCGGCGCGGTCCGGGCTTTGTTCGGGCAAGGGGAGAAGCCTTCCGGTCTGAATGCCACCATTATCCTGTCCGTCCGGCTACCGCGGGTACTCTGCGTGGCCATGAGCGGAGCGGCCCTGTCCCTCGCGGGCGCGGCCATGCAGGGCCTGCTGAAAAATCCGCTGGCGGACGGCTCCACGCTGGGAGTCTCCTCCGGCGCCGCGCTGGGAGCGGTGACGGCCATCGCTTTCGGTATCCGCTTTCCGTTTGTTCCGTTTGCGGGAACCATGGTGATGGCGGTCCTGTTCGCGTTTTTGTCGCTGCTGATCATTCTGGCGCTGGCCTACCGGCTGGATTATTCCCTTTCCACCAACACCATTATCCTGGTGGGCGTGATTTTTTCCATGTTCGTGTCCAGCCTGATGAATATTATCGTCACGTTTGCCGCGGACCATATCCAGAGCATTACGTTCTGGACCATGGGGAGCCTGCAGGGCAAAAACTACGCCGATGCCGCGGTGCTCGGCGGGGCGCTGGCCGGATTCGGCGGTCTCATCCTGTTCCACGCGCGGGAACTGAACGCGTTTGCGGTGGGAGAGGACAATGCCCGCCATATCGGCGTCAATGTGCGGAGGACGCGCCTGCTCATCCTTATCGCGGTGTCCGGCCTGATCGGCGTGTGCGTGTCCATCGGGGGCACCATCGGTTTTGTGGGACTTGTTACCCCGCACATGGTCCGCATGATCGCGGGACCCAATCACAGGCGGCTTCTGCCGGCGTCCCTGTTCGGCGGCGCGGTGTTTTTGATGCTTGCGGATCTGATTGCCCGCGTTCTGCTCGACCCCGTGGTACTGCCCATCGGCGTTGTCACCAGTCTGGTGGGAGCGGTGGTGTTTGTCGTTATTTTCTATCAGTCCAGAAAGGGAAGCCGGTCATGCTGAGCGTGAAAAATCTTTCCGTTCGTCTGGGGGAGCGGACCATTGTCGATAATCTGAGTTTCTCGGCGGAGGAGGGGCAGTGGCTGATGATCGCGGGTCCCAACGGCGCGGGGAAATCCACGGTAATCAACGCCGTTACCCAGGGCGTGCGGTACACCGGCCAGGTGCTCTTTGACGGAGAGGACGTCCGCCGGAAAAAGCCGGCGGAACTGGCCCGCTGTATGGGCGTGCTGATGCAGCATAACGCCGCGGCCTACTCGTTTTCCGTGGAGGAAGTGGTGGAAATGGGCCGCTATTCCCACGCGTCCGTGTTCCCCGCCGCAAAAAGCGGGGAGGACGCGCGGGCGGTGGAGAACGCGCTTGCGTGTACCGGGATGGCCGAAAGGCGGAAACAGTCGGTCCTTTCGCTGTCCGGCGGCGAACTGCAGCGGACGTTCCTTGCGCAGGTGTTTGCCCAGGATCCGAGGCTGCTGCTTCTGGATGAGCCGACCAATCATTTGGACCTGATCTATCAGAGACAGATCTTCCGCCTGATCGGGGACTGGCTGAAACAGCCGGGCCGGGCGGTGGTGTCCGTGGTCCACGATCTGTCCCTGGCGAAGGCTTACGGGGACAGGGTTCTGCTGATGGATCGCGGAAAGGCGGTTGCGCAGGGCCGTCCGGACGAGGTGCTGACCCCCGAATTGCTGGACCCGGTTTACCGGATGGATGTGTACGGCTGGATGCGGGAAATGTACTCCAGGTGGATTTAAAAGCCGCGGTTTTCCTCATCGGGCAGCCGTTTGATGCGGAAACAGGCGCAAAAAGCGGGCGTCCGACGCAAAAGCGGCAACATGGCATGGCAGGCTGCCCGGTGTGAAAACAGGTACGAAAAACGGTCGTCTAACGCAGGAGCGGGCTACAAGGCGTGGCTGGCTGCCCGGTGCAGGGACAGGAGACGTGACAAGACCGGCCGTTCTGTGGGGGGGAGACAGGCGCAAAAAGTGTGCGTTCGACGCAAAAGCGGGCAACATGGCATGGCAGGCTACCGGTGCGAAAACGGGCACGAAAAACGGTCGTCCAACGCAGGAGCGGGCGACAAGGCGTGGCTGGCCGCCCGGTGCGGAGACGGGCGCAGGGCCGCCCGGCCGTGCACGGTTACGGCCGGGACGGGGGCCGCGTATGGCCGGCGAAAGCGGCACGGGCGGAGACAGGATATGGGAGGAACGGGATGCGCGGGAAATCACTGATGATTCAGGGGACGGCGTCCGGAGTGGGGAAAAGCGTGCTCTGCGCGGCGCTGCTCCGCATCATGAAGCAGGACGGGCTGCGCGCGGCTCCTTTTAAGGCCCAGAATATGGCGCTCAATTCCTATGTTACGAAGGACGGGCTGGAAATTGGCCGCGCGCAGGCGACGCAGGCGCAGGCGGCGGGCATCGAGCCGGACGTGCGGATGAACCCCGTACTGCTTAAACCGACGGGGGACTGCCGCAGTCAGGTCATTGTGGACGGCAGGCCCGCGGGCAACCTGTCGGCCATGGAGTACCACCGCCGGAAACCCGCTCTGCGCGGGCATATCCGGGATGTCTACCGCTCGCTGGAGGACGACGTGGACTGCGTGGTGATCGAGGGAGCCGGCAGTCCCGCGGAGATCAACCTGCGGGACGGCGACATCGTGAACATGGCCATGGCGGAGGCGGCCGACGCGCCGGTCCTTTTAGTGGGGGACATCAATATGGGCGGTGTGTTCGCGTCGCTTTTGGGTACCATGATGCTGCTGACCGACGGGGAGCGCGCCCGGGTGAAAGGCGTGATCATCAATAAGTTCCGCGGCGACGGGAAGCTGCTGGAACCGGGCATTGCCATGCTGGAAGAACGGATCCGGGTCCCGGTGCTGGGCGTGGTGCCGTGGATGGATGTGGAACTGGACGAGGAGGATGGCGCCACCAACCGGTTGGAACAGGTATGCGGGGTGGGCGATCTGTCCGTGGCCGTCGTGTATTTTTCGCATATTTCCAATTTTACGGATTTCCAGGCCCTGACGCTCCGGCCGGGCGTCCGCGTATCCTACGCGCGCCGCCCGGAAGAATTGGAGAACGCCGATCTGGTGATCCTTCCGGGCACCAAAAATACGATTGAGGATCTGGCCGAGATCCGCCGGTGGGGACTGGATACGGCCATTCTCCGGCACGCCCGCGCCGGCGGTATGGTGTTTGGCGTTTGCGGCGGCTATCAGATGCTGGGCCGGGAGATCCGCGATCCGGAACATGTGGAGTCCCGCATCCCGTCCCTGCCGGGGCTGGGACTGCTGGACATGGAGACGGATTTTGCCCGGGAGAAAATAACCGCGCAGTCCGCCGGTACGGTGGAATGTCCGGACGGTTGGCTTTCTTCCTTAAACGGTACGATTGTGGACGGCTACGAGATCCACGCGGGACGGTGCTCGTTTGGGACGGCCGCGAAGCCCTGGCTGCGCGTAAACGGACGGATCGACGGCGTGATGAACGCCGCCGGCAATGTGCTGGGGACCCACCTTCACGGGCTGTTTGACGACGGAAATCTGTTCGCCGCCATTGCCGCGCATATCCGGGAAGGAAAGGGCCGGCCCGCCCGGCCTTCGGCTCCGCTTACCATGGCGGAGTTTCTGGAACGCGAACTGGACCGGATCGCGGCGGTAGTCCGTGCCAGTCTGGATATGGACGCCGTGTACCGGATCGTGCGGGGAGAGGTTTGATACGATGACGCCTGATTTTCTGACGGCGCTGCTTCTCGGGTGCGTTCTGGATTTGCTGCTGGGCGACCCGGAGTGGCTGTACCATCCGGTCCGGCTGATCGGCCGCTACATCCGTTTCGCGGAAGACCGTCTGCGCCGGCGCGGCGGAAATCTGCGGCGGGGCGCGGTGCTGCTGACGGTTTCCACGGTGCTTCTGAGCATGGGAGCGGCCGCGTTTGCGCTTTTTCTTCTGTCTCTGGCCGGCCGCGTCTTCCTGCTCGCGGGAATGGTGCTTTTGGACTGGATGGGGCTGGCGGCGAAAAACATGGCGCAGGAGGCGTCGGGCGTGGAGCGCGCGCTGGAGGAAAGCGTCGCGGCGGGGCGCAGGCAGGTTTCCCGTATCGTCGGCCGGGATACCCGGCACCTTGACGAGGCGGGGATTATCCGCGCCGCCGTGGAGTCCGTGGCCGAGAATACCACGGACGGCGTGGTATCGCCGATGATGTACGCTTTTTTAGGCGGGCCGGTCCTTCTGTGGGGATTCAAGGCGGTCAGCACGCTGGATTCGATGGTGGGGTATCTGGATGAGAAATACCGGGACATTGGCTGGGCCGGAGCGCGGCTGGACGACGCGCTGAATTTTTTCCCCGCGCGGGCGGCGTCCCTCGCGATGTGCGCGGCCGCGTTTCTCACGGGACTGGACGGAAGGAACGCCCTTCGGATCGTGAAGCGCGATCACGCGAACCATCTGAGTCCGAACTGCGCCTGGACAGAGGCCGCGGCGGCGGGCGCTCTCCGTATCCGGCTCGGCGGCACCCACGATTATTTCGGCAAGGCGGTGGTGAAACCGTTCATCGGCGATGATGAACGGGAGCCGGAGAGGAAGGACATCCGCCGCAGCGTAAGACTGCTGTACGTGTCGGCGGGTCTTGTGCTCGCGGTTCTGACCGCCGCGGCCCTGACCACCGCGGCCGTGCCGCCGTGAGGTGAGGAGGCCGTCTTCACGGAAGCGTCATTGCCCGGTTCTCCGGAAGAAGCAGGTTGCCGGAAAGTATGCCCGCCCGGCGGAAAACGCCCGTGTTTTGCTGTCGTGAGGAGGTTTTGTTTTACCATGGAAGCCAGCGAACGATTTTTTCAGAACCGCGCCTGTCCGTATTTCCCGTGCCACGGCGGGGTCGCGGAGGAAGATTTTAACTGTCTGTTCTGTTTCTGTCCCCTGTATATGCTGGGCAGTTCCTGCGGGGGCGATTTCCGCCGCAGCTCCAAAGGGTACAAGGACTGCTCCGCCTGCACATTTCCTCACCGGCCGGAAAATTACGGACGGATCCTCGCGCGTTACCGCGATATAATGGACGCGGTCGAGAAAACGGACAGGGAGAGGGAGCGGCGCGGGGACACACCGGACGGAGGGAGCGGAACATGAAAACGGAAGCGTACTTGCCGGACGGAGGGAGCGAAACGTGAAAACGGAAGCGTGCTTGCCGGACGGAGGGGAGCGAAACGTGAAAACAGAAGCGTACTTGCCGAACGAAGGGGAGCGGAACGTGAAAACAGAAGCGTACTTGCCGGATGAAGCCACCCGCGCCGCGGCCAGGGGCCGCTGGGACCGGATCGCGAAGCCGCTGCATTCCCTTGGGACTCTGGAAGATCTGATCGTGCAGATCGCCGGTATCCAGGGCACGGCGGACATTTCCCTGACTCCCCGGTGCGTGCTGGTGTTCTGCGCGGATCACGGCGTGACGGCCGAGGGCGTCGCCCAGTCCGGAAACGAGGTTACGGCGCTGGTGGCGCGTTCCGTCGCGGAGGGCACGTCCAACATCAGCCTTATGGCGCGCCGCGCGGGCGCGGACGTGTTCGCGGTGGACATGGGCATGGCGGAAAATGTTCCGGGCGTTATCCCGCGAAAGATCGCTCCCGGGACGGCGAATATGGCGTTGGGTCCGGCCATGAGCCGCGGCCGGGCGGAGAGGGCGGTCCGCGCCGGCATCGATCTGGTCGGGGAAATGCGCGGGCGGGGGTACCGCGTCATTGCCGCGGGCGAAATGGGCATCGGCAATACCACGGCCAGCGCGGCCATGATCTGCGCGTTTCTGGGACTGCCGCCGGAGGAAATCGTCGGCCGGGGCGCCGGATTGTCGGCCGAGGGGCTGCGGCGCAAGAGGGAAGCGGTGCGCCGTGCCCTGGACGTCAACCGTCCCGATCCCGGCGATCCGGCCGATGTTCTCGCGAAGACGGGCGGTTTTGAGATCGCGGGCATGGCCGGAGCGTTTCTCGGCGGGATGATTTACGGCGTTCCGGTCATTATAGACGGCGTGGTTTCCGCGGCCGCCGCGCTTACGGCGGTCCGGATGTGCCCGAAAGCCGCCGCCTTCCTGCTCCCGTCCCATATGAGCCGGGAACCGGCCGCGCGTTTCGTTTTTGAAGCGCTTGGAATGAAGCCGGTTCTGGACGCCGGTCTGGCGTTGGGAGAGGGCACCGGGGCCGTGCTGCTTTTTCCGCTTCTGGACGCCGCGGCCGCGGTTTACGGAGGCGCGCACACGTTTTCGTCCCTGGGCATGTCTCCTTATCAAAAATGGGAGGGGCTTCCATGACGATTTTGCTGACAGGGGGCAGCGGCTGCGGGAAATCCGCGTTTGCCGAGAAAATCATTTCCGCCATGCCCCGCGCAAACCGCGTCTATATCGCCACCATGCGGGTATGCGACGCCGAGTGCGAGCGGAAGGTGGCCGGACATGTGCGGCGGCGGTCCGGGATGGACTTCCGTACGCTGGAACAGCCCCGAGCGCTGGGAGAGGCGGATGTTCCGCCGGGCGGCACGGTGCTTTTGGAGGATATTCCGAACCTGCTGGCAAACGAGATGTTCGGGGGCGACCGGCGGCGGATCCTGCCGGATCTGCGGGCGCTGGCCGCGAAATGCGCGAATCTCGTCATGGTGACAAACGACGTGTTTTCGGACGGCGGAACGTATGAGGAATCCACGCGGGAGTACATGCGCGAGTTGGCGGAGATCAACCGCGCGGCGGCCGCCATGGCGGACTGCGCCGCCGAGATCGTGTACGGAATCCCCGTGCCTCTGAAAGGAGTCCTGCCATGCGTCTGATTTGCGGACTTTTAATGGCGTTTGCCGTTTACTCCCGGATCCCCGTGCCACGGGTCGAGTGGTCGGAAGAGAACCGCGGCTGCGCGCTGTATTTTCTGCCGCTGGTTGGCGCCGTCGTGGGCGGGGCGGTCGCGCTCTGGCTGCTTCTGTGCGGGAAAATGGGATTTTCCCCTGTGCTGCAGGGAAGTGTGGCGGCGGCACTCCCGGTGCTGATCACCGGCGGCATCCACATGGACGGGTTCCTGGATACTTCGGACGCGCTGGCGTCGTGGCAGCCGCCGGAAAGACGGCTGGAAATTCTGAAGGACAGTCATGTGGGCGCGGGCGCGGTAACGGCCTGCGCCGTATATTTGCTGCTGTCGGCGGGAGTGCTGAGTGAAGCGTCCGCGCGGGAAGCGCTGCCGCTGGCTCTGTGTTTCGCGGCGTCCCGCGCCGCGGGCGCATGGACATCGGTCGTAATGCGGGGAGCACGCCCCGGCGGGATGCTGGACGGTTTCACCGGCGCCGCGCGGAAGAGAACGGTCGGCGCCGTCTGTTTCCTTGTGCTGGCTGCCTGTGCCGTATTATGGGTATTTTTACTGAAGTGGAAGGGCGCGCTGCCGCTGCTGGTGCTGGGGGTCTGCGTGCTTTTGTACCGGCGGATGGCGTACCGGTCATTTGGCGGGGTGACGGGAGATCTCGCCGGATGGATGATCGAGATAAGCGAATTGTGTATGATGGCGGCGGTTGTGATGGGAGGGAAACTTTGAAACTGTATATCGGAGGAGCCTTTCAGGGGCAGGAGGAACTGGCCCGGCGGGAGAATCCCCACGCGGATATCGTGACCGGTTTTCACGAAATGGTCCGGGAGGCGCTCGGTCGCGGCGAGGACGGGGCGGAAGCAGCGCGGCGCATCCTTTCGGAGCGGCCGGACGCGGTGGTCGTGTCCGATGAGATTGGCGCGGGCATCGTGCCGACGGCGGCGGAGGACCGCGTCTGGAGGGAAGCGGCGGGACGCGCGCTCTGCGTTCTGGCGGAAGCGTCGGAGCAGGTGACGCGCGTCGTTTGCGGAATCGGCGTGCGCATAAAATAGTCTCGCGCGCCGCAGCGCCGGCGTTCCCGTGAAAAGGCAGGCGCGGCTCAGTCAGGCTCATACGCCGCCTCGCCGATGTTCCCGCGGAAGGGCAGGCCGTGGCTCAATCAGCCCTATGCGCCGCTTCGCCGATGTTCCCTAGGAAAGGCAGGCCGCGGCTCAGTCAGCCCCACGCGCCGCCTCGCCGATGTTCCCGCGGAAGGGAAGGCGCGGCTCAGTCAGGCTCATACGCCGCCTCGCCGATGTTCCCGCGGAAGGGC
>CAZPGD010000040.1:0-2264 GCA_964585865.1 uncultured Hungatella sp.
ATATCCGGAAAATACGATGCTCGCGTTGCAGAAAGCGGGGGAGGCCGGCTGCGACGAGATTGAACTGGACGTACAGACGACCGCGGACGGGACCGTCGTGGTTATCCATGATGAGACCGTGGACCGCACGACAGACGGTACGGGATCCGTAAAGGATTTCTCCTTTGAACAGCTGGAAAAGCTGAACGCGGCAAAGCTGTTCCCGCGTACCGCTTCTTTCGCCCGTATTCCGTCTTTTGAGGAATACTGCGCGTGGGCGGTCGGGACGAAGGTGACGACGAACATCGAGATTAAGACAGGCGTTTTTTATTACGAGGCAATCGAAGAGAAGACCGCCGCAATCATCCGGAAATACGGATTGGAACAAAAAGTCATGTTCTCGTCCTTTAATCACGTTTCCCTGATCAAAATGAAGCAGCTGCTGCCGGAAGCGCCGTGCGGGGCGCTGGTGGGCGCGAAGGGAATGGGGAACGCCGGCTATTACTGCCGCAGCCAGGGGTTCGAGTTCTATCATCCGAGCATCACGGCCCTCAGCGACGCGGCCGTGGCGGAGTGCAAAGCGCACGGTGTCGGACTGAATGTCTGGACCGTGAACGATATGGCGGGCCTTGAGCAGCTCGGCGAATGGGACTGCGACGGTGTGATCACCAATTACCCGGGCGTGTGCCGGGCATGGGAGTACCGCAGGAAGGAGTAATTCCGTTCCCGCGTGCAGGAGCGGACACGGGCGGCTGTTGTTTCGGGCTCACGGGAGCGACCGCTGTTTTAGGCGCAGGGGGAAGCGTGAGCATTTTCGTACGCACGGGAACGGGCTGCGGGAAGCGCGGGGCCGCTTCCTGAGACAGGCAGAAGAGGGAGAGCGGAGAAGGGAGCGTGTAAAAGGATGGAGCGGTACGGACGTGTTTTTGTGATTGTGATCGATTCGCTGGGCATTGGCGCAATGCCCAACGCCGCGGAGTACGGGGACGCGGGAACGGACACGCTGGGGCATATTGACGCCCGTATGGAGTCGTTTCGGATCCCGAATCTGGCCCGGCTGGGGATGGCGAACCTGCATCCGCTGACGCATGTGGCGGCGGCAGAGCGGCCGCTGGGATATTACGGGCGGCTTTTAGAAGCCAGTGTCGGCAAGGATACCATGACCGGTCACTGGGAGATGATGGGGCTGCACATTACGAAACCGTTTAAAACATTTACGGAAACGGGGTTCCCGCCGGAACTTCTGGAGGAACTGAGCCGCCGGACCGGGCATAGGATCGTGGGCAATAAGGCGGCCAGCGGAACGGAAATCCTGGACGAACTTGGGGAACACGAGATCGCCACGGGAGATATGATCGTCTATACATCCGCGGATTCCGTGATGCAGATCTGCGGCAATGAGGAGACATTCGATCTGAAGGAACTGTACCGCTGCTGCGAGATCGCGAGGGAACTGACGATGCGGGACGAATGGAAGGTGGGCCGCGTGATCGCCAGACCCTACGTGGGGAAGAAGCGGGGCGAATTCCGGCGTACCGCCAACCGCCATGATTACGCGCTGAAGCCGTACGGGAAGACGGCTCTGGACGCGCTGAAGGAGGCGGGCCTCGACGTGATCAGTGTCGGGAAAATCCGGGATATTTTTGACGGGGAGGGCATTACGGAAGCCTATAAATCGAAAAGCAGCGTGCATGGGATGGAGCAGACAATTCAGATTGCGGAGCGGGATTTCCATGGGCTGTGTTTCGTGAACCTGGTTGATTTTGACGCGCTGTGGGGGCACCGGCGGGATCCCGTTGGTTATGGGAAGGAACTGGAGCGCTTCGATGAGAAACTGGGGATTCTCCTGCCGAAGCTGGGGGAGCGGGATCTTCTGCTGATTACCGCCGACCACGGCAATGACCCGACGCATACGGGGACGGATCATACGAAGGAAATGGTGCCGTTTCTGGCATATTCGTCCTCTATGACGGGCTGCGGCCGCCTCCCGGACGCGGAAACCTTCGCGGTGGTCGGGGCAACGGTGGCGGACAATTTCGGAGTGGCGATGCCGGAGGGAACAATCGGAAGTTCGGTGCTTTCGCGGCTCGCATAGGAAGAGAATTTACGCACCCGGGTATCCGCGGAACCGGACAGGAGGACAAGGAGTATGACAGACAGCAGGAACCTGCCGGGCAGACAGGGACGGGCCGACGGCCCCGTATCCGGTTATGACATGATTGATATCACAGATGACTATATGTTTTCGACCGTCATGCAGGATGCGGATCTCTGCATGGAACTTT
>CAZPGD010000040.1:2274-9567 GCA_964585865.1 uncultured Hungatella sp.
ATTTCCTTTTTGATGAAAACGGATCCGCGATTGCTGAGGAGGACGGGAACCGGGAACTGCTCTGTTATATGAACGATACGCGCAGCTATCCCGTAAACGACGGAAGCGATGAGTTGATTTATAAGATCGATCACGCGGTTCGGGAAGCAAAGATGAGCCGGGATTGGAGGGATTCATACATGATTTACCAGATGAAGCAGCGGGAAGCGGAACTGAGAGGAGAAGCCAGAGGAGAAGCCAGAGGGGAAGCCAGAGGAGAAGCCAGAGGGGTGGCAAAAGGGCGGAAAGAGGGCGCCGTCGAAACGGCAAAAAAGATGCTCCAAAAAGCGATGCCCGTCGATCTCATCATCGAATTAACCGGACTTTCAAGATCGGAGATCAACGCGCTGAAATAGCGCGTGCCGCCGCTTTACTGAAGGGAGGACTTTATGATCCGGAAACTCATTCAAAAGATCCGTGCCGTGAACGCGCCGGTCTGCGTGGGTCTCGACCCGATGCTCTCCTACATTCCCGCCCACATCACCGGGCAGGCGTACGGGCGGTACGGAGAGACGCTTAAAGGCGCCGCCGAGGCGGTCTGGCAGTTTAATAAAGGCATCATCGATCACATATGGGATCTGGTTCCGGCCGTAAAGCCGCAGATCGCCATGTATGAGCAGTTCGGCGTACCCGGCCTGGCGGCATATCAGAAAACGGTGGACTACTGCCGCGAAAAGGGATTGATCGTCATCGGGGACGCCAAGCGGGGCGACATCGGCTCCACGTCGGCCGCTTACGCCGCGGCGCATCTGGGGCGCGTGCGGATCGGACAGTCCGAGACTGCCGTCTTTGATACGGATTTTGTGACGGTGAACCCGTACCTGGGGACGGACGGGGTGAAGCCATTTGTGGACGTATGCGCTTCCGCGGATAAAGGAATCTTCGTGCTGGTAAAGACGTCGAATCCCTCAAGCGGCGAGTTCCAGGACAGGGAATTTGAGGGACGGCCGCTCTATGAACTGGTGGCGGATAAGGTGGCGGAATGGGGCGCGTGTTCCATGGACGGAGCGTACAGCAACGTGGGGGCCGTTGTGGGGGCGACCTATCCGGAAATAAGCAGGGCCCTCCGAAAACAGATGCCGCGTACCTATTTCCTGGTACCCGGGTACGGGGCGCAGGGCGGAACGGCGGCGGATCTGCGGGACTGCTTTAACGAGGACGGACTGGGAGCGATCGTCAATTCCTCCCGCGGCATCATCGCGGCATACAGGAGGGATCCGTACAGCCGGTTCGGACCGGAACGCTACGGCGAGGCGTCGAGACAGGCGGTCCTCGATATGATTGCCGATATCAGAAGCGTATTGTGAAAGAGGACCGTTTATGGCAAAAAGAATGACGGAGGCCCGCGTCCTCAGCCAGGAGGATCTGGGCGGCGGGATATACAGCATGTGGATCCGGACGCCGGAGATCGCCCGGCAGGCGAGGGCGGGGCAGTTCATCACGCTTTATACGAAGGACGCCTCGCGGCTCCTTCCGCGGCCCTTAAGCATCTGCGAGACGGATCGGCAAAAAGGCGCTCTGCGTCTGGTCTACCGGGTCGCCGGTGCCGGCACGAGGGAGTTTGCTGCTTATACCGAGGGAGACGCGGTCACGGTCATGGGGCCGCTCGGCAACGGGTTCCCGGCGGTCCCCGCGGGGAAAAAAGCGCTTCTTGTCGGAGGCGGCATCGGCATTCCCCCGCTTCTGCAGCTGGCAAAAGAACTGGTCTGCGAGAAAACGGCCGTTCTGGGGTACCGGGACCGGATCTTTCTTGAAAAGGATTTCGCGCCTTACTGTGCCGTGGAGATCGCCGCGGAGGACGGCCGCGCGGGCGTTAAGGGAAACGTCCTGGACGCGATCCGCGAAAAGAACCTGACGGCCGATGTGATCCTGGCCTGCGGGCCTGTGCCCATGCTGCGCGCGCTGAAAGAATACGCGGGGGAGAGGGACCTTCAGTGTTATCTTTCTCTGGAAGAGCGGATGGCCTGCGGGGTGGGCGCCTGCCTGGGCTGCGTCTGCGGCTCTTCGGAAGCGGACGCCCATTCCCGTGTGTGCTATAAGCGGGTCTGCAGGGACGGCCCGGTATTTTCGGCCGGGGAGGTAAAACTGTGATCAGCACGAAAGTGAACATCGCCGGGGTTGAGCTGAAGAATCCGGTTATGACGGCTTCCGGGACATTCGGCTCCGGAGAGGAATACAGCGAGTTTGTCGATCTGAACCGCCTGGGAGCGGTGGTCACGAAGGGCGTGGCCAATGCGCCCTGGCCGGGGAACCAGGCGCCCCGGATCGCGGAAGTCTGCGGCGGGATGCTGAACGCCATCGGTCTGCAGAATCCGGGCATCGACGTATTCATTCAGCGCGATATTCCGTTCTTAAAGCAGTTTGACACCGGAATCGTGGTCAACGTCTGCGGGCGGACCGCGGAGGATTACGCGGAGGTTGCGGAACGGCTGGGCGGCGAGCCCGTGGATCTTCTGGAGATCAATATTTCCTGCCCCAACGTGAAGGAGGGCGGGATCGCGTTCGGCCAGGACCCGAAAGAGGCGGAAAGGATCACCCGGGAGGTGAAGCGCCGCGCCCGCCAGCCCGTCATTATGAAACTCAGCCCCAATGTTACCGATATTACGGAAATGGCGAAAGCGGCGGAGGCCGGGGGCGCCGACGCGCTGTCATTAATCAATACCCTGACCGGCATGAAGATTGACGTACGCACACGCACGTTTGCCCTCGCCAATAAAACGGGCGGTCTTTCCGGACCGGCCGTGAAGCCGGTGGCGGTGCGGATGGTCTATGAGGCGGCCCGGGCGGTGAAGATTCCCGTTATCGGCATGGGAGGCATCATGACGGCGGAGGACGCTCTGGAATTTATTCTGGCGGGCGCGACGGCCGTGGCCGTGGGGACGGCGAATTTCCGCAATCCTTACGCGACCGTGGAGATTGTGGAAGGAATTGAAAATTATATGGAACGGTACGGCGTTAAGGATATCCGGGAACTGATCGGAGCGGTGCGGGAATAGTTCGCGGCCTTTCGCGCCGGAGGAACCGGGAAAGCGCGCGGGACGGGGAGACGGGATGGAGAAATATAAAGAAGAGTTTATTACCTTCATGGTGGAGAGCCAGGCACTTAAATTTGGTGATTTTACCCTTAAAAGTGGGAGAAAATCTCCATTTTTTATGAATACTGGGGCTTATGTGACGGGATCGCAGCTGAAACGGCTGGGAGAATATTACGCGAGGGCGATCCATGAGCATTACGGAGACGATTTTGACGTTCTTTTCGGGCCGTCCTACAAGGGGATCCCGCTGAGTGTGGCGGCCGCCATCGCTTACAGCGAATTGTACGGGAAGGAAGTGCGCTACTGTTCCAACCGCAAGGAGGCCAAGGATCACGGGGATGCCGGGATCCTGCTTGGCAGCGGGCTTGGGGACGGCGACCGGGTCGTGATCATTGAGGATGTGACGACATCGGGCAAGTCCATTGAAGAGACGGTTCCCGTGATCCGGGCGCAGGGCAATGTTGAGATTGCCGGTCTGATCGTTTCTCTGAACCGCATGGAACGCGGACGGGGCGACAAAAGCGCGCTGGAGGAAATCCGGGAACGCTACGGGATTCGGGCGAACGCCATCGTTACCATGGCCGAAGTGGTGGAGTTTCTTTACAACCGGGAGTGCCTGGGCCGCATCGTGATCGATGATCATTTGAAGGCCGCCATCGACACTTACTACGCGCAGTACGGCGCCCGCGGTTCTTTTTCCGCGGACTGAGGCAGCGGGAGCGCGGCATGTTTCACGAGGAATATGAAAGGAACCGGAAACGCATCCGGATATTGTTCATCCTGTATCTGATGCTGTTAGTCTATCTGGTGTTTTTCGCGGAGTCCTTCGGCCGCGATGAAGCGCTGCGGGAGGACTACGCGTATAATCTGGAATTATTTAAGGAGATCCGGCGGTTCTGCGTGCACCGCAAGACGCTGGGAACGGCCGCTGTGCTGCTGAATCTTCTGGGGAACGTGGCGGCTTTTGTTCCATTCGCCTTTATGTTGCCCATCGTCACGCCCCGCGCCCGGGGCTTTTTCCGCACTGTGTTCCTCACATTTCTGCTGAGTCTTGGCATTGAGATCATTCAGCTGGCAACACGGGTGGGAAGTTTTGACGTGGACGATCTGCTGTTAAATACGATCGGGGGGATCCTGGGGTACCTGCTCTATCGGATCGTCCGGGAAATACGGATAAGGAGGAAGCTTCGTGCCGGGAAAGAGAAAGGATAGGATCGCGAACGGCCGCGGCGAGGCGGTCCGCGCCCGCAAACGGCCGCGTCCGGCAGCCGGCGGCCGGCGCCAGCCGCTTACCGAAGAGGAGCGGAAGGCCATGGAAGCCCGCAGGGCCCGCAAGGAACGGAACATCCGGGAGCAGGAGCTGGCGGCCGCGTCGAGGGTTTCCTATGTCAAAAAGCCGCTGGCCGAAAGGAGCAAGGTCTGTATGGGACTGCTGGCCGCGGCCCTTTTGCTGGGAGGCGGCGGACTGTATGAAGGGTATGCCACCCGCGGGAACGCGCCGTTCGCGGCGGGCGGCCTGGCGCTCTGCAGCCTGCTCTGCAGCGTGGCGGCGCTTGGCTACGGCTTGTGGTCGTTCGCCGAACGGGACAGGAATTATCTTCTGGCCAAAATCGGCGTGGGAGCCGGGGCGTTTCTGACGGCCGCCTGGACGGGGGTCATGATCCTGGGACTGAGAGGGTAGAGAGGATTGAAGAAGTATCAGGAACTTTGGAAAGAGGAAAACGCGTCGGTAAGGGAACGTTATGAACTGTCGGCGGAGCGGATCGCGATGATTGCCGGGGAAGAGACGGTTCCGGAGCCTTACCGGGATTATTTCAGGACCGTGGCGGCTTTCCTGACGGATACCGCCGGGGTTCTTGCCCTGTCGGAAAGCGGGAGCCTGCGGAAGCTGGGTCCGGAGCGTCTGCGCGCGCTGAACCGCCGGCTTTACCGGGACGTCCTGCCGGACGCGTACGCTTCCGGCTACGCGGATCCGGACTGCGCGGCGGTGCGGCTGGGAGAGGAATACGGGCCTCTGCTGTCCTATCTGTATGCCGAGATCCGCGGACAGATCCCCTTCGCGTTTGAGTGCCGTCTGACGGAGATCACGATTTTAAATGAACTGTTCATCCAGATTTATAACTTGTTTGAGGAAGGGCTTCCGGGGAGCGCCTGCCTGCGGGAACTGCTGACCGGTTTTGCCTGCGATTATACGGAATTGATCACGGAGAACCGGCTGCGGGAACTTCTGGATCCTGGACTGACTTTCGCGAAGGAGATTGCTCTGGAAGAGGATTTGACGGATCCGGTTTATCTTTACTATTACGGCGAGTATGTTTCGGAGCGGGAACTGCGGATCGCGGAATTTTTTCGCGGCCTGCCGAAAGAGACGGTGGAACGCATGGCCGATGCATATACGGAAGGCTACCGGAAAGGCTTTGAGGTTACGAACCGGAGCCTGACGGGCAAGCGCACGGTTCAGATTGTCTATGAATTGGGATTCGAGCCGATGGTGAAAAAGGCGGCCGCGAATTTCCGGGCCATGGGGTTGGAACCGGTGCTGTACCGCTGCGGGGTCTGGTCCATGGATAAAAGTCCCGGCGGCAGGCGCGGGTACCACGGGACTTCGCCGAACCGGCAGTACGACTACGACCACCGCTATGACCACGCGGTTTATTATCAGAAAGCCTATACGGACCGGAAGCTGGCGGCGCTTGCCTCCGCCTATGAATCCATGAAGGAACTTGCGGCCGTTTATGCCGGTCCCGCGGTGATTGATACGTTCGGGGAAGCGGCCCTGGAACCGGTAAAGAAGGCTGCGGCCTGGTCACTGAGCAAAAAGCAGGAGAAACTGTCCCTGGCGTATGCCTCGGACAGTTCCCGGCTGTCGAACCGCTATATACCCGGTGACAGGACCAGCTTTACGATCATCGCTTTCCCCACGCCGGCTATCGGTCCCGATTTTGAGGCGATTTTTGAGGAGACCGTTCGCATCAATACGCTGGATTATGAACATTACCGGAAGATCCAGCAGAATATCGTCGATCTGCTGGATCAGGCGGAGTATGTCATCGTGACGGGCAGGGACGGGAACCGCACCCATATGAAGGTCATGCTCCATGAACTTGCCGATCCGGCCCGCCAGTCCAATTTTGAGAATTGCGTGGCCGACGTCAATATCCCGGTAGGCGAGGTGTTTACTTCCCCGGTGCTGGCCGGTACGGAAGGGGTGCTGGAGGCCGGAAGCGTCTGTATCGGGGATGTGCGGTTTAGGAACCTCCATATGGAATTCCGGGATGGGAGAGTGACCGGCTATTCCTGTGATAATTTTGAGGATCCGGAGCAGGGAAGGGAACTGATTAAGCAGACGGTCCTGGCGGACCACGAGTCTCTGCCCATCGGCGAGTTTGCCATCGGGACGAACACGGCGGCCTACGCCATGGCAAGACGCTACGGGATCGCCGACCGTCTGCCGATCCTGATCGCGGAGAAGACGGGGCCGCATTTTGCGGTCGGCGATACCTGTTACAGCCGGTCGGAGGAAACGGCCGTTTTCAATCCGGACGGGAAGGAACTGGTTGCCCGGGACAACGAGATTTCGCTCCTGAGAAAGGAGGATCCGTCGAAGGCGTATTTTAACTGCCACACCGATATTACGATTCCGTACGATGAACTGGGAGAAATCTTCGGCGTGACGAAGGACGGAAGAAAGATGCCCGTTATTTCCGGAGGAAAATTCGTTGTTCCGGGCACGGAGTTTCTGAACGAATCGCTGTGAATTTTCGCGGGCCGGCGACGGTTTGCCGCCGGGTCGCGCTTCCGCGAAAAAACTCCCGGGCTATGCACCCGGGAGTTTCTATCAGTCGGCGTTTACGCTCTTTCGACCAGTCCGGAACGAAGGCAAGAAGTACAGACATACATCTTTTTTGTTCCTCCGTTGACTTTTACGCGGACGGATTTTACATTCGCTTTCCACATTTTATTCGACCTTCTATGTGAATGGCTCACCGCATTGCCAAAGTGTACGGCTCTCCCGCAGACAGCACATTTTGCCATGATTGCACCTCCTTACCATCGGTTAGAATCCCTTATTTCGGACCCGCAATACATGTATATTACCAGATGGGCAGGGATTTTGCAAGTGAAATTTCAAAAAAATGATGATGCCAGGGTCGAAAGTCCTTCATCCACGGCATGTTTACATGCCAGTGGATGAAAGACTTTACGACCCGCCCCGACA
>CAZPGD010000041.1:0-7750 GCA_964585865.1 uncultured Hungatella sp.
CGGCCTTGTCCACCTTCTCGATCATTTTGTCCGTCAGCTTCTGCATCTTGTTCTCGGCGAGTTTCTGATCGTCCTCGGAAAACTCCCCCGCCTTTTCTTTCTTCTTAAACGTCTCGTTGGCGTCCCGGCGGATGTTGCGGATGGCCACCTTGGCGGCCTCTCCCTTTTTCTTCACATCCCTGGCCAGCTCCTTCCGGCGCTCTTCCGTCAGTTCCGGAAATACGAGACGGATCACGCTGCCGTCGTTATTGGGGTTGATCCCCAGATCGGACATCTGGATCGCCTTGGTGATATTCTTGATCAGACTCTTCTCCCAGGGCTGGATCACGATCATCCGCGCCTCGGGAACGGAAATGTTGCCTACCTGCTGGATCGGGGTGGGCGTGCCGTAATAATCGACTTTGATTTTGTCCAGCACGTGAGGATTCGCGCGGCCCGCCCGGATCGACGCGTAATCGTTTTCCAGCACTTCCAGGGTCTTTTCCATCTTTTCCTCATAAATCTCCAGTTCTTCTTCCAACATAATGCCCCTCCTCCATCTTTTAACCTGTCCGTCCGTACATCTTTTGACCTGTCCGGCCGTAACGGAAAACGCGCTTTTTGTGCCTGCCCTCCGGCGCCGTCCTTTTCGCTACACGGTGACAATCGTGCCGTTCACCCTGCCCCGCATCGCGTTCGCAATACTGTCCTTTTCATTCAGATCAAAAACCGCCATGGGGATCCGGTTCTCCATGCACATGACGGAAGCGGTCAGATCCACCACCGCCAGCTTTTTGTCGATCACTTCCCGGATCGAAACGGTATCGTAGCGCTTCGCCCGCGGGTTCAACGCGGGATCGCTGTCGTAGACGCCGTCCACAGATTTCGCCAGCAGAATACAGTCCGCTTCCAGTTCCGCCGCCCGCAGCACGGCGCCGGTATCCGTTGAGAAAAAGGGATGTCCCGTGCCGCCCGCGAAGAAAGCCACTCCGCCGGACCGCATAAAGTCCAGCGCTTCGTCCTTTGAAAAGAGGACGGTCATGGAGCCGCAGACAAAAGGCGTGAAAATTTTCGTCCGCATCCCCTCGCCGCGAAAGATTTCCGACACATAGATGCAGTTCATCACCGTAGCCAGCATCCCGATCTGGTCGGCCCTGGTGCGGTCGATCGCGTCGCTTGTGCGGCCGCGCCAGAAATTGCCCCCGCCGGTGACGATGCCGACTTCCACGCCGGCATCCACGGAGATCCGCACCTGGCGGGCCGCCTCCTTCACGGTGCCCTCGTCAAATCCCGTCTTTTTCGGCCCTGCCAGCGCCTCGCCGCTCAGTTTTAACAGTACGCGGTTCCATCTGTTCATTCTGCCCATGCCTCCGCCCGTTAATTTACGCTACTGCCATCATACCACAGAATCCCTCTTCTGAAAAGAACTTTTTAACCGCCCGCGGGCCGCGAGGCCCTTTGGGCCACCCGCCGGACGCCGAAAGCAAAGGCTTTTGGCCGCCCGCGGGATACCGCCTTTTTACTCCGCGGACACGGGCATCGGCAGCGCCACGGTATTGTACCCGGGAATCATGGCGAGTTCGTGAAGGTACCGCTCCGCGATCATATAGACGAATACCTGCGGCTCCCGCTCCGCCAGATCCTCGGTATCGAAATAATACCGCGAAGCGATATCCGCGCGGGAAACGCCTTCCTTGATCCACGGGCCCAGGTTCCAGCGGAACGAATCGCCGCAGAGATAAACCGACACCGGCAGGCAGCCCTCCGCGTCACATTCGCTTGTTTCCAGGATCACCTCATTGTTCCCGTCCCGTATCTCCCGCAGCGACGAAGTCTGCCGGCGGCTCTCCGCTTCGTACTCCCGGCTGTTATAGGACTCCCCCAGCCGCACCATCCGCTGCAGATCCCCCTCCACGGTTCCCGAAAAGGCAAACGACGCCTCTCTCCCCCCGTAGGGGCAGCCGGTCAGCCGGCCGATCTCGCCGAGAAGCTGCTCGGACGCCAGGTAGGCCCCCGCCTTGTTCCAGTGGGTATCCGACTCATAGTACAGCGAATCCACCCCGTCCAACGCGTTCTTCGCTTCCGCCAGCGTCTCCCGCGGATAAACGACGGTCAGATCCGGCACCGTCTCCCGCAGATAGTCGATCAGCTGCCGCGTCCGTCCCTCTCCCTCCCGCACGAGGAACCGGGCCGGCATATAGTCGCTTCCATATACCTGCTCCTTATCCGGGGAAATCATCAGAATAAACCGGATCCCCGCGTCATTCAGCTCCGACTGCAGGTTCGAAAGGTTTCCGGCAATCTCCCCCATCTGCTCATCCGTAAAATAATTCGTTTTCTTATAGGTTTCCAGCGGCTGTCCGTCGGAGGAGCAATGGAACAGCCAGGGCTTTTTCGTTCCCAGAATGACCTCGTCCGACTCCAGTTCGCCGAACAGGCGGATTTCCATCTCCGACTTCAGTTCCACCAGACGGTCCTTGAAAAACAGATGGTCCGAGAACCAGTTTTCAAAATCCGCCGGAAATTCCCAGAGATCGCCGATCTGCCGGATCACCGGAAATTCCGCCAGCGTCCGGTTCTCGCCGGACGCCGCCTCGTTTTCCCCTCCCAAAAGTCTCCGGACAAGACCCGCCGCGGGCAGGCCGATACAGAGCGCCGCCGACAATGCGCACATTACGAGATCGCAGATGCGTTTCCTCCGGCCATTCCGCGCAGAAGTTTGCTCCATGGCAGTCCCTCCCTTCTCAGAACCGGAAATAAATGAACGGGTTATAACTGTCCGCCGCCAGCATCAGGATGCAGACGAAAAGCAGGCACGGCAGCGCCGCCGCCCGGAACAGCCCGTTATCACGCAGTTTCTTCTGCCACTCGCCCGGCAGCAGAACGCTCATCAGGACGCCGACCGCCGACAGCACGACGCAGCGGATGCCGAAGATTTCCAGAAAACTCTCGCTGCCGTTTCCCGCGAAGCGGAACATGTTCCCGAGATAGGCCGCCGCCTGTCCCAGATTCTCGGCGCGGAAGAATACCCACCCGACCGCCACCACCAGGAGGCAGTAGACGTGATTGAGGATTTTCAGCGGATTTTTATCCAGGTATTTCCCGAGGAAGGCGCGCTCCAGCACCAGAAACACCCCGTGGAACATACCCCAGAGCAGGAAATTCCAGCCCGCGCCGTGCCAGATCCCCGTGGCCGCGAACACGATCAGGAGATTCACGTACGTGCGGATCCGCCCTTTGCGGTTGCCTCCCAGGGGAATATACAGGTACTCCCGAAACCAGGTGGAAAGGGAAATGTGCCACCTCCGCCAGAATTCGCGGATACTTCCCGACCGGTAAGGCATATCGAAATTTTCCAGAAAATCGAAACCGAACATTTTGCCGAGCCCGATCGCCATATCGGAATAGCCGCTGAAATCGAAATAGATCTGCAGCCCGTACAAAAGGATCCCGAACCACGCGGTCAGCGTCCCCCTCCGCGCGGGGTCCATGGCAAATACCCGGTCCACGCTTAAGGCGAAGGTATTCGCCAGGATCACCTTTTTTGACAAACCGCTGATGAAGCGCGCGATGCCCAGGCTCCATTTGTCCAAATCCGCGCTGCGGCGGTCGATCTGTTCCGCGACGTCCTTGTAGCGCACGATGGGGCCCGCGATCAGCTGCGGGAAAAAGGTGATGTACAGAAGCAGCTTGTACGGCGATTTCTGCACCTTGCATTTTCCGCGGTACAAATCGATCAGATACGAAAGGGCCTGGAACGTGTAGAACGAAATTCCGATCGGCAGCGCGATCTCGCGGATCGGGAGCCATTCGCGGCCCGCCAGATGATTCACGGCTCCCGCCGCGAAATCATAGTATTTGAAATATCCCAGAAGTCCCAGATTCACGGCCACGGCGGCGGCAAGCGCCCATTTGCGGCCCGCGCCCTCCGTCCGGTCAATCGCCAGCCCGAACAGGTAGTTGATAAGACCGGACAGCAGCAAAAGCAGGACATAGCGCGGCTCGCCGAAAGCGTAAAACAGGATGCTGACCAAAAGAAGCAGGAGATTCAACATCTCCTGCTTCCCCGTTCTTGTCAGGATCCCGTAAAGAATCAGCGTCACCGGAAGGAATATCCACAGAAAGACCATGGATGAAAAAACCATAACGCGTCCTCTCCTTATGTGGTATATTGTTTGGGGGCAAATGCTGCCGGACGCGCGGGCGTTAAGCCTGCGCCTGTACGCGTGTTCCGGCGCCCGTATGCGGTTTACCGCGGCTGCGGGCCGGGCCACGCCGTCCTGCGCCCCTGTGCGGCTTCAGCGCGGCTGCGGGGCCGAACCACGCGTCCTGCGCCCCCGCGCGGCTTCACCGCGAACTGCGGGTCTGGACCACGCCGTCCACTACCCACGCGCCGTCCCCGTCCACCCGGTAGCCGTCCGGCGTAACCGTATCCGTAAGCAGGTAGCCGTCCTCATCGAAACAGTAGCATTGGCAGACGCCGTCGCCGTCATCGTCGATCCACCTCCAGGAACTGACCGGATAGGTGCCGATCGGGTCCCTCCACCAGCGGCCTTCCTGATTCTGCTCCCATAAGGATTCCCCGTATATCTCCGCTCCGTCCGTCAGAGGCAGCGGCGCCGTGTCAACCCCGTTGATCAGCACGGCCCCTTCCCGGAAAAAGCGGCCCACAAAGGACAGGACGAAAACGTCCGGCGCCTCGGCTGCCAGATTATCCAAATCCAGATAGAACCGGTTCATGCATATGAGGGAACGGAAGCGTTCCGCCAGTGCCGGAGCGGCGGCAAAACGGAACGAATCGCCGGCAAAATACACTTTCTCGGGCCAGGCTTCCGGGTGCGTACTGTCATAATAGCCGTACACCCAGTCACCGTTCGTCTCCGAGACGATCCGCCTCGTCAGCCTGTACCGCGGCTCATCCGCGTACCGGTAGTAATCCTCCACCTGCTCCCCGTTGCATTTCATCAGGGAATCGTCGGAAAACGTGTGGCCGATTTCCCCGCTTCCGTGTCCGAAATGCTCTCCGATGGTCCGGATCAGCGCCTCCGCCCCGACATAGCCGCCCTTCATGTTCCAATGGGAATCCCGGGGAATATACAATAATCCGCCGTCGGATCCGCCCGGGCCTTCCTTGGCGGCCAGCAGTTCTTCTTTCGGATAAACCACCGGCAGGTCCGGCGCGTGTTCACGGAGATAATTCACCGCCTGCTCCACCGGATCCGCGCCGGTAAGCGGATAGGCGGGGGACATTTTCTCCCCGTAAATCTCTTCTTTGTCCGGAGCAATAAAGACCACAAAATAAATGCCCGCGTCGGCCAGTTCCGCCTGCAGGGACAACAAATTTTCCGTTATCTCCTGACATTCCGCTTCCAAAAGCGGCTGCTGCCGGATCGAGTACGCGGGCTCCAGAAAAAGCCATCCGTTGTCACTGTTCAGAAAGATGTTGATCTCTTCGGCCGGCGCGGTTATCGCGCTGCCCGCGGTCATCAGCGCGGCAAGGAGCGCCGCCGCCAGCCGCCTTCCCCCCCGTTTTTTCCTGTTCTTCCCATTGAGCATTTATGAATCTCCCGTTCCGCTCCCGTTTTCCCATAACGCCATGCGACGGACGGCACAGTGCGCGCCCATCCGCCGCAATCGCAAAACACTCCTTTATTCCGTTACGGTATAAGAAATATAGGCTACCTTTCCGCCTGTCATTTTGATGTAAAGAAGTTCTTTATCCTTCGTAACCTTGTAGGTGCTCAGTCCTTTTACCGCGTCCGGGTAAATCTTCGTCACGGTGTCCGCATCGTCGCCTACCTTCAGCCCTTCCTCGGTGGCCACATTCGCCGTCATAAGCGTGATGCTGGCAATCACATCCTTGCCCGTGGCCTTGTCCTGCTCCACATAAACCTCGAAGTCCTTGCTGTCCTTCTCCCCGTAGGTGTAAGCCCGGTTAATATAGCCGTTGGCGCAGGTGTTGACCTCTCTTGAGCCGTTGGAATCGCCCAGGCTCTTCATCGCTTCCTTCGCGTCGGCCCCCAGTTCGTAGCGCACTTCCTTGTAGGTAAAGCCGAATTTCTTCGCCTGCTCATCCGCCTTCGTTTCCTTTGCCGCCTCGGCCGCCAGCGCCGTCGTCGCCATGAGAAGCGTCATAAGCAGCGTGACCGCCGTCAGCAGCGCCTTCCTTCCTTTTCCCTTCATGACTCTCCTTTACCTCCTTGTAAGGTTCTCTCCGCGCACAGGGTTCCCCGCGTAGGATTCTTCCTTAATTCATGAAAAATATAGCACGGTTCGCTCAATCTGTCAATCTTTTTCGGGCGAATACGCGACGCCCCGCATTTCCGGCGTTCTGCGGTATTGACCATTTTCGTGAACTATTTCCCCGTTTGTTCGAACAGCACGGGCCGCTCGCTTATCCGGCCGGGTTTACTTCTTCCGCCGTCCGGGTCTGCACCATGCCGTCCTCGATCCATTCGCCGCTCTCATTTACCCGGTAGCCGTCCGGCGTCCCCGTATTTTGGAGAAGGCTGCCGTTTACGTCAAAGCAGTAACATTTGTAAATACCGTCCCCGTCGTCGTCCAGCCACTGCCAGGAATCCCTCATGCGCGAGCCGTCCGCGTTCCGCCAGAACCAGCGGCCGCCGCTCTGGAACCACCCGGCCGGAGACGCGGCCGTCGTCATGTTCACGAGCGGCAGGGCGGCCGTATTGAACCCGTCGATCCGCTCAAACGTCGCTCTGGCGTACCGTCCCACCGTGGACAGCACAAATACGTCCGGCGCTTCCCCCCCTAAATTGTCCAGATCCAGATAGAACCGGTTCACGCAGATAAAGGAGCTGAATTTTTCCGCCAGATACGGAATCATCGCCAACCGGAAGGAGTCGCCGGCAAAATACACTTTCTCCGGCCAGCACGCGGGATCCGTACTGGAAGAATAGCTGTAAATGATGTCATTGTTCGCGTTTGAAATAATATTTTCGTAATTATCGCTTAAGCTTCCCTGCTCATCATTGTACTCCGGTCTGAGAGCCTCCGCGGGAAGATCCAAAATCTCCGCGAAGGTGTGCTCCCGCGCTTCGTCTCCGTGGCCGAAATGTTCGCCGATCACGCGGATCAGTTCTTTCGACCCGATGTACGAGCCCACCCGGTTCCAATGCGAATCATTGGCAAGATAAAGGGTGGCGCCGTTTAGGCCGCCGGACTCCCGAACAGCCAGAAGCTGCTCCTTCGGATAAACGACCGGCAGTCCCGGCGCGTGTTCACGCAGGTAATCCACCAGCGTCTGAATCGGGTCTTTTCCGTTCGGCTGCAGTTCCGGGGGAAGAAAATCCCCGTAGATCTGCTCCTTGTCCGGGGCAATGAAGACTACGAAATAAATGCCCGCGTCGGCCAGTTCCGCCTGCACGGACAGAAGGTTTGCCATGATTGCCTGACACTGATCCTCGGAAATGGGTGTCTCTCTCCCGTCGCGGGCTTCCTTCAGAAATACCCATCCGTCGCTTGTGCCGTTCAGCAGCAGTTCCGGCGGCAAATTATCCGCGAACGCGGGCGTCACGCTTCCGGCGGCAAGAACGGCCGCCATGGCGCCAACCGCCAGTTTCTTCCAAAAATGTCTCATTTCCACGCCTCCTCGTTTCGTACTGCCTGCATCCTAGCACAGGACTCCGGAATTGTCAATCCGCGGAAGACCGCGCGGCGGCTTCGCGTCCCGATGCGACCTCGTTTCTCCGCGCGGGCGGCCTCCTTTCTCCGCGCGAACGGCCTCGTTTCCCGTGCGGACAACTTCGTT
>CAZPGD010000041.1:7850-9487 GCA_964585865.1 uncultured Hungatella sp.
ACAACTTCGTTTTCCCGCGCAGGCGGCCTCCTTTCTCCGCGCGAACGGCCTCGTTTCCCGTGCGGACAACTTCGTTTTCCCGCGCAGGCGGCCTCCTTTCTCCGCGCGAACGGCCTCGTTCCCGTGCGGACAACCTCGTCTTCCCGCGCGGGCGAAGTCCGCCCTTCTTACGCGCCGCCCTTCTTCCACTCGCGGATCTCTCTCAGCCGCTTTTGGACGGCGGCCTCATTTCCCTGATCGGTGGGATGGTAGTATTCCTTCCCCACAAGCGAATCGGGCAGGCACTGCATACGCGCCATTTTTTCCTCCGTATCGTGCGCGTAGATATAGCCCTTTCCGTAATTCAGTTCCGCCATCAGCCTGGTGGGCGCGTTGCGGATATTTAAGGGAACCGGCTCGGCCAGCATTTTTTCCGCGTCCTCTTTGGCATGAAGATAGGCGGTATCCGCGGCGTTCGACTTGGGTGCCATGGACATATAGATAACCGCGTGACTTAAAATCGTATTGCACTCGGGCATCCCGATAAAATGGCACGCCTGATAGGCGGCGACCGCCAGGGGCAGGGCCTGACTGTCCGCCATCCCGACATCCTCGCTGGCGAAACGGATCACGCGCCGGGCGATGTAGAGGGGATCCTCCCCCGCCTCGAGCATACGGGCGAGCCAGTAAACGGCGGCGTCGGGATCGGAATTGCGCATGGACTTGTGGAGAGCGGAAATCAGGTTATAATGTTCTTCGCCTTTCTTGTCATACAGAAGGCTCCGCTTGCCGATGCACTGTTTTAACGTTTCCATGGAAACCGTCGTGCCGTCGGGACCGGTGTCGCCGTTGGTGACGGACATTTCCAGGACATTCAGCGCGGTGCGGGCGTCCCCGTTGGCAAATTCGGCAATCATACGGAGCATATCGTCGGAAATATGAACCGTCATGTACCCGAAACCGTGTTCACTGCGCAGGGTGCGGCGCAGCAGCGCAACGAGATTGTCCGTGGTCAGCGCCTGCAGAACGAACACGCGGCACCTGGACAAAAGGGCGCTGTTGATTTCAAAGGAGGGATTTTCGGTGGTGGCGCCGATGAGGATGATGCTGCCTCTTTCCACATAGGGAAGAAACGCGTCCTGCTGGGCCTTGTTGAACCGGTGGATCTCGTCTACGAACACGACGGTCCTGGCCCCCACCCGGCGGCTCTACTCGGCCTGGGCCATAACTTCCTTGATCTCCTTGATCCCGCTGTTGACGGCGCTGAAATTGATGAAACGGGCGTGGGTGCGGCGGGCAATGATGCCGGCCAGGGTGGTCTTGCCGACCCCGGGCGGCCCCCAGAAAATCATGGAGGGAATGTGATCCTGCTCGATAAGCTGCCGCAGCAGTTTCCCCTCTCCCAGCAGGTGCTCCTGCCCCACGAATCCGTCCAGGTCGTCGGGACGCATACGGCTGGCCAGGGGCTGATACGTTTCCGATACGTCAAATAGCGACATTTGTTCCATAAATAAAGCGGATCTCCTTTCCGTCCGTCTGCCGGGATCCGGCCGCAGCGTCGGACGCTTCCCAAACTGCTGTTGTTCATTCCATGATGGCCAGACGGGTCGTAAAGTCTTTCATCCACCGGCATGTAAACATGCCGTGGATTCTGACTT
>CAZPGD010000042.1:0-9274 GCA_964585865.1 uncultured Hungatella sp.
CCCTGCTGGGCGGCACCGTGGGCGGCTACATCACCTTCTCCGGCGCCCACCGTCTGATCGACGCGGGCATCACCGGCAAGGAGAATCTGAAGGAGATCAACAGGAGTTCCGTCATGGGCATCGGGATCGCGACGCTGGTCCGCATCTTACTGTTCCTGGCGATTCTGGGTGTCGTTTCCCGCTTCGCGCCGGGCGAAACGCTGGATCCGGCCAACCCGGCGGCGGACGCGTTTCTGAAGGGCGCCGGCCAGATCGGCTACCGCTTCGCGGGACTGGTGATCCTGTGCGCGGCCATCACGTCCATTATCGGCGCGGCCTACACCTCGGTTTCCTTCCTGAAAACCTTCCATCCGGCCATCGCGAAGAATGAGAACTGGGTGGTGATCGGATTTATTATCATTTCGACCATCATCATGGTGGTGATCGGCACCACGCCGGCCACGCTGCTGGTTCTGGCAGGCGCCGTCAACGGCCTGATCCTGCCGATTACGCTGGGAATCTGCCTGATCGCTTCCCAGATGAAATCCATCGTGGGCGAGGACTACCATCATCCGCCGGTCCTTCTGGTCCTGGGCATCATCGTGGTCCTTATCTCCGCGTACCTGGGAATCACCACGTTCGTCTCCAACATCGGCAGCCTGATCGGCTGACGGAAGACGAACCATACCGGACTGTTTATACCGACAAAGGTGCGATCGATCCGTTTCCGGCCGCACCTTTCTTCCTGTTTTATAATACCGCCGGGCCGAAGGCCGTTCATCCGCGCCATATTCACATGACGGCGGATGAATGACCTTATGACCCGGTCACATATACGCCGGAGTCCCGTTCCGGCGGGAAAGGAGCGCTGCAGAAGCATATGCAGACCATCAGAATCTTGACAGCAGGCGACAGTTCCCTGCTGGTAGAATTTGGCAACGAGATCAGCCCGGAAATCAACCGGAAGATCGCTTCCACCGTCAAGCTGCTCCGCGATCAGAATATCGAGGGCGTTGTTGACGTGATCCCGGCTTTCTGCTCCCTTCTGATCAACTACGACCCCCGCGTGGTCCGTTACGAACAGATGCGCAAACGCATCGAGGACCTGGTCCGGGTAGACGTCCGCGGCGGGACGCAGACCAAAAAAATCTTTGAGATCCCGGTGCTTTACGGCGGGGAGTACGGCCCCGACCTGCCCTATATCGCGGAACACGCCGGACTGACGGAAGAAGAAGTCGTCGCGATCCATTCCTCCGCCGATTACCTGATCTACATGCTGGGATTTCTGCCCGGCTTCTGCTACCTGGGCGGTCTGGACGAACGCATCCACACGCCGCGGCTGGCCAATCCCCGGATCCGCATCCCGGCCGGAAGCGTCGGCATCGGCGGCTCCCAGACCGGCATCTACCCGCTGGATTCACCCGGCGGCTGGCAGCTGATGGGCATGACCCCGGTAAAAACCTACGATCCCGCCCGGGCCGTGCCGATTCTGGTACAGGCGGGAGAATACATCCGTTTTGTTCCCATTGACGAGGCCGAGTACCGGCGAATCCGGGATCTGGTCGAACGCGGCGAATACGAGTGTACGATCCGCAGAGAGGAGGCGTAGCCATGGGTATCCGTATCATAAAAGCCGGCATGATGACGACCGTCCAGGACCTGGGGCGCACCGGCTACCAGAGCCAGGGCTTCCCCGTTTCGGGCGTCATGGACGTGCGGTCCTTTAAGATCGCCAACCTGCTTCTGGACAACCCGGAAAATGAAGCCGTGCTGGAATTCACGCTGATCGGTCCGACCCTTGAATTTACGGCCGACACGCTGATCGCCATCACCGGCGGCGATTTCCAGCCCACCCTCAACGGGGAACCGGCCCCCATGTACACCGCCATCTATATCAATAAGGGGGACGTGCTGAAATTCGGCAGCGCCCGCACCGGCAGCCGGGGCTACGTGGCGTTTTCCTGCTACCTGCAGATTCCGGTGGTGATGGGGAGCCGCTGCACCAATATGAAAAGTTCCATCGGCGGCTTCAAGGGCCGCAAACTCCAGGACGGGGATTATATCAATTTCCGGATCCAGCGGCGCTACCTGCCTTTCTTTCTGTCGCGCTCCCTTGATCTGGACGAATTTGACCAGGAGGACGCCGTGTTGCGGGTGGTCATGGGACCGCAGGATTACATGTTCAGCAAGCAGGGCATTGATACCTTTTTAAACAGCGAATATACGGTGACGAGCGATTTCGACCGCATGGGCTGCCGCCTGGAAGGGCCGTTTATCGCCCACCGGGACCACTCGGATATGATCTCCGACGGGATCGCGTTCGGTTCCATACAGGTACCGGCCCACGGGAAGCCGATCGTGCTTTTGTCCGACCGGCAGACCACCGGCGGATACCCCAAGATCGCCACGGTCGCGTCCGTGGACATTCCCAAACTGGTCCAGCGAAAGACCGACCACAAGATCCGGTTTAAAGCGGTTTCCGTCCAGGAGGCCCAGCGCCTGTACCTGGAGGAACTCGAGGAACTGAATGAGATGCGCAAAAAGATCCATCAGCCCTGCCGGGAGGTTCTGGAATGCCGCCAGACGGCCCGGCGGATCCGCAGATTATTTGAAACCGGCGCGTAACGAAGCAAGCAAAAGAAAGGAGACCAAAAATGGATTTAGAGAAAATCGCAGGGTTGGTAAAACTGATCGAGGATTCCAGTCTGAAGGAATTTACGTATAAAGAGGGCGACGTCAAGATCACGATGAGCAAACTGGACCATCCGCCCATCGTCGCCGCCGGGCTTCCGGCCGCGCCCCCGGCCCCCGCTCCCGCCCCGCCGGCGCCCCCTGCCGGGGAGGAAGAGGAAGTCCTGTTCATCACTTCTCCCATCGTGGGAACCTTCTACTCGGCGGCGGCTCCCGACGTGCCGGCTTTCGTGCGCGTCGGCGACCGGATCAAGGAGGGCCAGACCGTCTGCATCCTGGAGGCCATGAAGCTGATGAATGAAATCCAGTGCGAGTTTGACTGTGAAATCGAGGCCGTTTTAGTCAGCAATGAACAGAAAGTGGAATACGGCCAGCCTCTGTTCCGCGTAAAAAAGCTGTGAACCGGGAGGTGCGAGCATGATCAAAAAAGTTCTGATCGCCAATCGCGGGGAAATCGCCGTCCGCATCATCCGCGCCTGCCGGAACATGGGCATCCTCAGCGTCGCGATTTATTCGAAGGAGGACAAGAACAGCCTGCATGTCCAGCTGGCCGATCAGCGGGTCTGCATCGGCGAGGGGCCTGCCAGAAGCAGCTATCTGAATATGGACCACATCATCTCGGCCGCCCTCAACGTGGGCGCGGACGCGATTCATCCCGGATTCGGCTTCCTGTCGGAAAACAGCGCCTTTGCCCGCAAGTGCCGGGAAAACGGACTGATCTTTATCGGTCCGGACCCGGACGTGATTGACCGGATGGGCAACAAGTCCCAGGCGCGCCGGACCATGATGGACGCGGGCGTCCCCGTCGTCCCCGGTTCGCGGGAAGCCCTGTACGATGTGGAAACGGCGCGGCAGGAAGCGGCCCGCATCGGCTATCCGGTTATGATCAAGGCGTCTTCCGGCGGCGGCGGAAAGGGGATGCGCGTGGCCGCCTCCGACGAGGAATTTGAATTTCAGTTCAATCTGGCGCAGCGGGAATCGGCCAACGCGTTCGGCGACGACGCCATGTACCTGGAGCGCTGCATCCTGAATCCCCGGCATGTGGAGATCCAGATCATGGCGGATACGTTCGGGCACGTGGTGGCGCTCGGCGACCGCGACTGTTCCGTCCAGCGCAACCACCAGAAACTGATCGAGGAATCCCCCTCCCCGGCCATCGACGACGCCACGCGCCAGAAAATGAACGAATACGCGGTGCTGGCCGCCAGAACCGTGGGCTATACCAACGCCGGAACCATTGAATACATCGTCAGTCCGGACGGGGAATTCTATTTCATGGAAATGAATACCCGCATCCAGGTGGAGCACGGCGTGACCGAGATGGTGACGGGCACGGACCTGATTATCGAGCAGATCCGCGTCGCCATGGGGGAGCCTTTGAGTTTTTCACAGGAAGATATCCGGCCGCGCGGCCACGCGATCGAGTGCCGGATCAACGCGGAAATACCGGAGCGAGGCTTCATGCCCAGCCCCGGTCTGGTGCAGTTCGTCCACCTTCCGGCCGGAAACGGGGTACGCGTCGACACCGGCCTCTACTGCGGCTATACGATTCCTTCCGAATACGACTCCATGATAGCGAAAGTCATTGTCCACGCCCCCACCCGGGAAGCCGCCATTCTCAAGATGCGGTCCGCCTTGGATGAGATGGTGGTGATCGGCATTGAGACCAATCTCGATTTCCAGTACCAGATCATGCGCCATCCCGTGTTCGCGGAAGGAAAGGCGGATACGGGATTTATCGAGAGTTTTATGAAGTTGAAACCGCAGTAGCGCCGCGGGCGCGGGACCGGTCCCCGATAAGCGGCGCCTGCCGCGCGGACGCGGGGACAGCTCCCGCAAAAACATCGCCCGCCGAAGCGCGTTTGACAAGCATTTTATCAAGAATGACAAGGAGGACCCGCCATGTACCGTATCGATCTGAACAGCGACCTGGGCGAAAGCTTCGGCCGCTACACACTGGGCTGCGATGACAAAATCATCCCCCTGATCTCCTCCGCCAATATCGCCTGCGGCTATCACGCTTCCGATCCCGTCGTCATGGACCGGACCATGGCGATGGCGAAGGACGCGCGTATCCGCGTAGGCGCCCATCCGGGCTTCCCGGATCTGATGGGCTTCGGGCGCAGGAACCTGTCCGTCACGCCGGAGGAGGCGAAAACCTACACGCTCTACCAGCTGGGGGCGCTGGACGCGTTCTGCAGGGCCCACGGCATGAAAATGCAGCACGTAAAACCACACGGCGCGCTCTACAATATGGCCGCGAAGGACTATGCCCTCTCCGCCGCCATCTGCGAGGCCGTCCGTTCGTTTGACGACCGTCTGATCGTGCTGGCCCTGTCGGGCGGCCAGCTGGCAAAAGCCGCCGCGGATATGGGGCTGCGCACCGCGCAGGAAGTCTTCGCGGACCGGGCATACGAGGAAGACGGCACTCTGGTGAACCGCCGCAAGGAGGGCGCCATGATCACGGATGAGGAAGAGGCCATCGCCCGCGTGATCCGTATGGTAAAGGAACGCAAAGTAACCGCCATTACCGGCAGGGACATTCCCATTGCCGCCGACTCCGTCTGCGTCCACGGCGACGGCGCCAGGGCTCTGGCTTTCGTGGAAAAAATTCGCGGCGCGCTGGCATCGGAAGGCATCGCCGTCTGCCCGCTGGATGAAATCGTCGGCTGACGGGCAAAAACGCAAAACCGCGGCAGCGCCGCAAAGTTAACCGTTTCAGTGAGGTTTGGCCATGATCCGGAAAATATGTCCCATTTGCGACCAGAAAATGAAGACGGCCCATTATTGCGCGAACTGCAAATGCTGGGTCAAAGAACCTTTGACGATCAACGTGGATTACTATCTGAATGAGCGCCATCCCCAAAATGAGCATGACTGTACCTATCATGACGGCGCGGACTACGCGAAACCGGCGGCCGGTTATCCCGCAGCCGGTTCCAATCCGTCCGCGTCCGCCAAAAAGGCGCCCTCTTCCCGTCCGAATCCTTCCGCTCAGACGTCTTCCCGCAATCCGGAAAGACAGACCGCGCAGCCCGGCCGGGCCGCGTCAGGCGCGGGCCGCAAAACGCAGAAACCGGACGTCCCGTTCCTTTCGCTGGCCGTGGTTCTCATCGTTTCATTTCTGCTCATGGGCGGGTTTCTAATCATCTTTTTCAGCCTTTTCCTGTGAAAAAGCGGCCCCGCAGGGGCCGGCTTTTCTCCGGAAACAAAACGGCAAACCGCGGCGGATTTCGTCACATTCCCCGGTACGCGTTCAGCAGCCGGTTCACCCGCTTCGTGGGATTCAAAAGTTCGCTCAGCGACGCGTCGTGATTCAGATTATCAATGATCAGCGCGATGTATTTGCTCATGTCCACGTTAATATAGTACGGTTTCGACAGCAAAAGCGGAGGCTGGTAGATCAGATTGGTCGTCAGCATCCGGTCGATAAGCCCCGTCTCATAATATTTGTCAAACTGGGCCAGACCGTTGGTAAACAGGCCGAACGTGGCGCAGGCGAATACCTTGCGGGCCTTTCTGCGCTTCAGTTCCTTCGCCACCTCCAGCATCGTCTCGCCGGAAGAGATCATGTCGTCGATGATCAGCATATCCTTGCCTTCCACGTTCGACCCCAGAAACTCATGGGCCACGATGGGATTGCGCCCGCCCACGATTCTCGTATAGTCGCGCCTCTTATAGAACATCCCCATGTCCAGGCCCAGCATATTGGCGAAAAAGACGGCCCTGCTCATGCCGCCCTCGTCGGGGCTGATGACCATCATGTGATCGCTGTCGATCCGCAGATCCTTCTCCGCTTTCAGAAGATACTTGATAAACTGATAGATCGGCGTCACCGTCTCAAAACCGATCTCCGGAACGGCGTTCTGCACACGCGGATCATGGGCGTCAAACGTGATGATATTGGCCACGCCCATATTGGCCAGTTCCTGGAGCGCCAGGGCGCAGTCCAGGGATTCTCTTCCCGAACGCCTGTGCTGGCGGCCCTCATACAGATAGGGCATGATTACGTTGACCCGCCGGGCCTTCCCCGCCGCCGCGGCAATGACACGTTTCAGATCCTGGAAATGATCGTCGGGCGACATGCGGTTCGTCTGCCCGAAGAGGGAATACGTCAGACTGTAATTGCAGACGTCCACCATGATATACAGATCGTCCCCGCGAATCGACTCCTGGATAATTCCCTTGGCCTCCCCCGTGCCGAAACGGGGCGTCTGGGACTCGATAATGTAGGAATCCCTCTGATAACCGGCGAAGGCAATCGTCGATTTGTGCTCGCTTTCCCTTTCCCGTCTCCATGTTACCAGATAGTTGTTTACCTTTTCTCCCAGTTCCCGGATACTGCGAAGCGGAACCAGCCCCAGCGGTCCTACCGGGATCGTCTCAATGGTCTTCTCCTCGTATATCATAAATACCTCCCTGCGGCGCATCTGCGGTACCGATTTACTTTCCGTTGTCGGGGGCAAATAATGCCTGGCGGATCGCTCCGTGCCGCGCACTCCCGCAATCCTTCCCGCCATCATTTATATACCATTATGCCGGATGTACGTCAAGGGCATCCGCGGACTTTCGTCCGCAGATCGCCGCCGTAGAGCGGAATCACCTCGTACCCGCTGATGATCCGGGAGGAAACCCGGTCCGAATACGTGTCCCGCAGCGCGGACATGGACAGATTCGTGGTGATAATCGTCCCCCCGTTCCTCAGAAGCCGTTCATTGATACAGTAAAACAGCTGCGAGGACACGAACGTATTATTCATTTCCGTTCCCAGATCGTCGATGATCAGAAGATCACAGTCCAGGATGTGCCGGTACATATCCTGCGGATCCTCTTCGGACTCATAGCGGAATTTGTTCCTTGAAAACACATCCACCAGATCATTGGCCGACAAAAAGATTACCGACTGGCAGCGGTCGATCAGCGCCTTGGCGATGCAGTTTGCCAGAAACGTCTTGCCCACTCCCGTCCCGCCGGTAAAGAGCAGGCTCCCTTTCTCCTTTTCGAACCGCTCCACGTAATCGAGGCACCATCCGCGGACCCTCTTCATATAGTCGGCTACCGTCATGCCCAGTTCCGGTATCTTCTCCTTCGCGTCGTACACATCCGGCGAAAACGCGGAGAAATTCTCCTTTTGCAGAATCTCCTCGATATTCGACTGGGCATACAGCAAGCGGATCTGCTCTTTCATAAAGCAATGGCACTTCTGCCCGCCGATATAACCCGTGTCCCGGCAATCCGCACAATGGTACCGCATGTCGAGATAGTCCTGCGGATAGCCGCCCTCCGCCAGAAGACGGCTCTTCTTCCCGCGAAGTTCCTCCAGATTGGCTTTCATCTCTTCTTTCGCGTTCCGGTCGCCGTCCAGGAACTTTCTTGCCCCCCGGACCGCCTCGGAAGCGATCTCGTCTTCCAGTTCGCGGATCTGCGGGATCCGCTCGTCGATTTCCCGGCGCCTCCGGTCCAGATCGTGTTTATCCCGGTACTGCCTTTCGTTATAGATCCTCATAATAGCCTGATACTGGGAATTGCTCAGCGACATATGCTTTAATATCCTCCCAAGCGCTCCTTGATCTGCTTCAGCGCCATCTCGTCATAATCCGTATCTCTCTGTTCAAAATTATGGAAGCGGTTCCTGGCCGCCGCGCGCGCTCCCTTCTGGCCGCCGGACGGCTTCTCCTCCCGCGCGGCGGGGCGTTTCCCGCCCTCGCTCTCTTTCGCCTGCTGCCCGCCCGCGGCTTCTCTCTGCTCATCCAGCTTCCTTACATCCTTCATGGTCTTTACCCCGGCCCGTTTCCATTCCATCAGGATCCGGTCCGCATAGGCGAAACTGGGCTTGTTCGTCGCCCTCAGTGTGCGGGCGCAGGCCTCCCTCACGAGTTCCCTGCTGAAGCCCCACTCCTTAAACCACCGGCGGATAATCGCCATTTCGGAATCGCCGGGACGGCGGTCGCTCAAGCCGAAGGCTCTCATAACCGCGAACGCGTCTCCCGTGGAGGCCGTCGCGTACCGCTTCGCCGCCTCGATCGTAAAAATCCCCTTCTCGTGCCAGTCGATCCCCACGGTTTCTATGTAACGGATGCCGTAATGCCCGCCTTCCACACAGAATTCCACCAGATATTCCAAAAGTTCCGCCGGAAGTTTCAGCCCGTCATACAGATAGGCAAATACCTCGCACTCCCGCGGGGTAAAAATTTTGTTCAGATACTTCTGCGCGACATAGAGAAGCTGGGTAAACTCCTCCTCTTCCGAGAGCCGCTTTATCTGCTCCGGCGTATAGACGGGCCGTACGTTCCGCGGCCGTTTCGTCCCGCGGTCCGCGCTTTCCTCCTCCGCGGAACCTTCCCCTTCCGTCCCGCGGACCGTTTCCTGTTCCCTGACCGCTTCCGCCGGGCGCTCCGTCCCGTATTCCGTTTCCCGCTCCCTGATTATTTCCGCCGGCCGCTCCGCTTCGTAATCCGTTTCCCGCTCCCCGACCGTTTCCGCCGGGCGCTCCGCCCCGTATTCCGTCTCCCGCTCCCTGACCGCTTCCGCCGGGCGCTCCGCTTCGTAATCCGTCTCCCGCTCCCTGACCGCTTCCGCCGGGCGCTCCGGCCCGTATTCCGTT
>CAZPGD010000043.1:0-8143 GCA_964585865.1 uncultured Hungatella sp.
CCGTCGGGCGTCACGCCCCGGCGCCGCCCCCGCCGCTTTTTCCCCCCCATCGAAAAGAGGGCGCTGCCGTGCCGGCAGCGCCCCCTTCCGTATAAGTATGACAGACTATCAGACAATAATCATTTCTCTTGTGTTGGACGGATCATCCTCCGGGAAGTCCTCCTGCGCGTCGAACCGTTCATCGATAAACGGCGGCAGGTAGGAAGCAACCTCCCTGTACACGACCTGTACCTTGTGATTGCCGGACTCCAGACCGCCGGGCTTGCGCACATGGATGTAGCAGACATCCTGCAGGTTCCATTTCACGCGCCAGTCCTGCAGCATCTCCTCGTAGGTGTACTCGACGCCGTGCAGGATAAACGTGCACACATCGGGGCCGAATTTCTCGCCGTCCACCTTCACGTATTTGAAGCGGAACTGGGAAAGCCACGGGCCGCGGTAGGTGACAAAACGGATGCCGACCTGGAACCCGACCACCTCGTCATTCTCTTTGATATTGCGGAATCCTTTGTATTGGATCGCTTCCATCTCTAACATAATTTCCAAAACCTCCTTTGGTCAAGATAGGGAACATCGCTCTGTTCCGGTGTACAGCCTGCCGCTTACGCGCCCAGGATCCTCTTCATGAACAGCTGGTGACGGCGCACCTGGGTAATGCAGTGATTGATATCGGTCTTCTTCGGTCCCTCGTACTCGGACAGCAGATAGCCGTCCCAGCCGTGCTGGATCATGATGTCGATCACTTCCCGGTAAGGAATGGTCGTCTCCTCGAAATCCTCATTCATGTTGTAGTACTTGGCATGGCAGCAGTGGACATACGGCAGGAACGGAATAATATCCTCCGGCTTGCTGGGGTTGAACTCGAAATCACGCCTATGGCGCTCCGAGCCCTCCGGCTCCCTGTACTGGAACACGCCGAAATCCACGTTGAACCCGAAGTACTTGGTGTTCTCCTTATCAATAAATTCGGCATAAGCCTCGACCATAGGATCGGTCAGTCTGGTGGGCGCGTGCAGTTCCGGCTGCATCACGACGTTGTACTTCTCCGCGTACGGAAGCGCTCTCTTGATGATCTCTCTCCAGTTCGTGACCGGATTGAGGACACCGTCAATAACGCCGAGTTTGGTGCGCATACAGGTAAACCCGAGAAAATGCGCCAGCTTGATGTCGCGGATCAGCTGCTCCAGAGATTCTTCGACGGTCGCTTCTCTTCCGGGTACCAGACGGGATTCTACCCAGTGGCCGTACTCTACCGGGACAATGTGGTACTTCTCAATCAAGGCGAACCACTTGTCCAGCCACCTGTTGGAAGGATTGGGATACCCCTCTATGATGCCGTCCGCCAGAATTTCCAGGCCATACGCCCCCATATCCTGCATGTGCATAAAGATGTCTTCCAACTCCATGTTCACATCCATCTGAGGATAAAAACAGTAGGTGGAAATCCCGCGTTTCGGTACTTTCTTGGTTTCACTCATCGTCTCATACCTCCAAATTCTTTATAAAATGATTATTGCTTACCCTTAAAACTTATTTCTCGCTTCCGGACAGTTTGCCCGATCTTTCGGCGATTTCCGCACGCATCTTGGCAATACGCTCATTGGACAGATCCATCATGAGATAGAAGATGCCGCTGAATACCAGCGCGATGCAGGGCACCCACAGGAACATATTGTTGATCGCGTTCAGAGCGCTCTGCGGAAGTTCCGTCAGACCGCCCTGATAGCCGACGGCCGTCAGGGTGAAGCCAAGGATCGCGGTCGCGACCGCGGAGCAGATCTTGGACATAACCGCGGAGCCGCTGAACGTCAAACCGTCAATCCGGCGCCCGAACTTCCACTCGCCGTAGTCAATCACACGGGCCGTCATATCGCCGTTAATCGCCATGATGAAACCGGTTCCGATCTGGCGGATGAAAAGACCGACCAGCATCAGCGGAAGGCTGTTCATTCCGAGAATACCGAACGCGGCAAAGGCCATGCCGAACGCCCCGATAAAGCTGCCGAGCACACCGACCATGCGGGAATCCAGTTTCAGGATCACCGGCGCCGCCAGGATGTAACCGGCCATCATGCCGACCGACATGGTACCGAAAATCGCGGACAGACCGGCGATGTTCCCCAGCGTGTACTGGGCGAAATACGCCGCGACACCGAACATGAACCCGATGCCCACGCCGTTCGCCAGAGAGGTCCCGGTATTGAAGATCCAGTACTTGTTGCGGATCAGCATCCCGACATCCTTGAACAGGTTGTCTTTTCTCTTGGCGCCGGAGAGTTCCTTCTTCTGCGCTTCCATTTCCTTTTCCTGCTGATCGGCTTTCTCATCGCCTTCGGTCTCGCGCACGGTCTGAATGGCCGCCTTGGAGCCGATTGCCTCACGTGTCAGGCCGTAGCTGAAGAGGATCAGCAGCATGCCGAGACCGGAGAGAACGATCGAGGTATTGGTGTAGGAGGACGCCGCCGAACCGAGGGCCGCCAGCAAAAGCGGAAGGCCGGAGGTGATGATCAGCTGGGAGATCTGTCCCAGAACACCGCTGACCACGTTGGCCTGCTGCCTGGATTCCGGATCGTTGAAGCACATGGAGATCATGGTGCTTCTCGGCATACGGAGGGTCGTCATGCAGGTGCAGTACACATTGTAAATAATGAACAGGTAAACGGCCTTAAAGGTCGCGGACCATCCTTCCTGGCACAGGAAGATGGCGATGGTGGCAATGCCGGTGGGAATGGCCATCCACAAGAACCACTGCCTCAGTCTGCCCTTCTTGGTCTCGAAGCGGTCAATGATCGCTCCCATGAAGAAGTCCGTGATGCCGTCGATCACAACGCCGACGCTCATGATGCTGGACACGACCGCCGCGCTCATCATCATAAACTCCGTGTAGAAGAACTGCATGTAGCTTGTTACGATTTCCTCAAAGAATGTGTAGCCAAAACTGTTGATGCCCATTGCTAATACATTATTACGATTCCGCTTGGAGAGTTTGGTATTGCTGAAGAAGATCCTCTTAATCTTCGCCCATGCTCCCTCCTGCTTTTGGCTTGTCTCGCTCATAATTTTTTCCCCTTGTTTGTTTTTTTACGTCCCAAAGCCCGGTCTCCGCGTTTTCGGACGTTTCATGAGTTTAAAAGCTTTTTCGTAACAAGACCCTGAACCTTCCGCGGCTGTCCGTTATTCGCTCTTCGCGGCCGCCGCCTTCGGGCGTTTCGTAATGGCGAAACGGTCCCATTTGCCAAAGCGGTAATAGGCCAGCATGAAGACCGCGTAAATGGTATTGAACACGTTATTGGCCCAATACAATCCCTGGTACGCGCCCGTCTTCATCGCGAACAGGTAGACGATCGGCACGCGGATAAACACGCAGACGATCGTGATAACCATGACCGGAAGCGCGGCGCCCGCTCCCCGCAGGATCGCGCCGATTCCAAGCTGGACGGCCATGACCCAGTAGAAGAACGCCAGGATATGGATACTGTTGCGCCCGATTTCGACAATCTGCTCGTAGCCGGGATCACCCGGATTGATAAACAGGCGGTACAGCGGCTCCACGCTGAAGTACAGAACAACTCCCACGATCACACCGACCGCGATATTGAATACCATCATCTGGCGGTTGCCCTGTTTGGCCCGTTCCTTTAGTCCCGCGCCAAGGTTCTGAGCGTTAAAATTGGTAATCGTCTGCCCAACCGCATTAATCGGCAGCTGGGTGAAACTGTCCAGTTTCTGAATGATGCCGTTGGACGCCATGACATTCGAGCCGAAGGAATTGGTATAACTCTGGATAATCAGCATACCGATGGAATTGACCAGCGACTGGATCGCGCTCGGTACGCCCACTTTGAGGATATTGATCAGCATGGCGGTATTTAAGCGGAACGTCTTTCGCGTGAACCGGATCCCGTACCCGCCGCGCAGCATCTTCGACACGACCAGCACCGCGGAAACCGCCTGCGAAATCACCGTGGCGATCGCCACGCCCGCGCATCCCATGTGCAGCCAGACGATGAACAGCAGATCCAGCACGATGTTTAAAACCGCGCAGACGATGATGGCCACCATGGGCGTATGACTGTCGCCCAGCCCCCTCATGATCCCGGACGTCATATAGTAGAACAGCTGCGTCGTACAGCCGCAGAAATAAATCTTGAGATAGATGTCCGCGTCCGCCATGATCTCCGGCGGAGTGTTGATCAGATGAAGCAGGGGCGTGCTGATGACGATTCCCACAACCGACATGGTGATGCCGATAAACAGCGCCCCGATATAGGCCGTGGAGATCGCCTTGTTCAGATCATCAAAGTTCTTCGCTCCGAACAGCTGCCCGGCCACGACGGAACTTCCCATGCCGAAACCGGAATAGATCGCCACGCACACCATGGTGATGGCGAAGCTGGAGCTGACGGCGGCCAGCGCGTTGGAACCGACAAACTGACCGACCACGACAGAGTCTACCACATTGTACAGCGCCGAAAAAATATCTCCGAACAGCACCGGCAATGAGAAAAGGATAATCGGTTTTAATATTTCACCCTGTGTAAAATCATGTTGTTTTACAATTTTATTTTCTTTACTCATGTTTTCCTCAGAAACTTTCTATACAAAATTTTTACCAGCCCAGTATCTTCAGATACTCCCGGCTGCGGCGGGCCGCTTCCAGACTCGGGATGTCGTAGTGCTCGTCCTGCTCCACGACGACCCATCCGGCTCCGGCTTCCAGCGAGGCGTCAAGAATCGGCTCCCAGATCTGCTGGCCGAATCCGACCGGCCGGAACTCGAAGAATCCGCTGTCGCCTTCCTGCTCTTCCGTCTCGATGCCGATCAGCTTGTAGAGATTCTTGGGCTGGCCTTCCTTAATGAAGTCCTTCAGATGCACGATCGGGCACCTTCCCGCGTACTTCTTCACATAGGCCGCCGGGTCCTGTCCCGCCACCTTGATCCAGCAGGTATCCGGCTCCGCTTTCAGTTCGTCCGCGGGGACCTGCGCGTAGATGTCGTCGAATCCGAACGTGCCGTCCGGCATGGTGACAAACTCGAAATCATGATTGTGATAGAGCAGCGTCAAGCCGTTCTCCCCGACTTTCTTTCCGATCCGCTTCATCTCGGCAATCACGGTCGCGTAGCCGTCCGTCAGCGGGCGGTACTCTTCCGGCAGATACGGGACAACCACGTACTTTACGCCGATTTCCTTGTAGTCGGCGATCACCTTGTCCAGATCGGCCATCATGTCAACCAGCGGGACGTGCGCGCTGATGGGAACCAGCCCCGTCTCGTCCAGAATGCGCCGGACTTCCTTCGGATCCAGGCCGTAAAGGCCGGCCAGTTCCACGCCCTGATAGCCCATATCCTTGACCGCTCGCATGACTTCCGCGAAGCGTCCGGGCGTATCCTCCAGCATGTCGCGCAGACCGTAGACCTGAATGCCAACGGGTAACGTCTTCATGGTACCATTCCTCCTTTCTTCTGCCGGGAGGGTCCTCTCCCTCCCGGCGTCAGTTTATCTTCCATTAATCGTCCAGCGTCGCTTCCTGGCAGGATGCCGCGTAAGCAGACGGACGGATCATGGCCGGGCGTTCGCACCTGGTGGTCATTTCGTAGATCTTGCCGGTCTTGCAGGATTCCTGGATCCCGTGGATAACTTCGATCGCGTGGTAGCCGATATCCGCGTGGCAGCGCGGGCGTCTTCCGTTGCGCAGCGCGTAGCACATATCCGCGAGGCCCACGCCGCGGCAGGAATCCGTAAAGCCGTGAAGCAGCGGCAGGCTCACCGTATCGCTGAGCACCAGTTCCGACAGCTTCTGGACGTCGTCGTCCTCTTCCTTGGCGCCCATCTGCATCCCCTTGGGCTGCATACCGGGAGCGAGGAAGCCGACCGGCGGCTGTCCGCCCGGACGGGACACCTTGAGCTCGGCGTTGAACATGTTGGGATCGCCCAGATGGAGGGCTCCCTGCGTTCCCGTCACCATGAAGTTCTGGGTCATCGTGGAGTCGGAGGAGATGTGGAACGTGCCCAGGACGCCGTTCTCAAACTCCAGGGCCGCCACCAGCGTCGTCGGCGTATTCACGATAAATTTCTCGCCGTACTTCGGATGGTTGGGATTCTCATACGTACGCTCCGGGAAGAGGTTGCCGCCGAACCCGGTGACGCGCTTGATGCTGCCGAACAGGTTGATCATTTCATGCAGATAGTACCCGCCCAGATCGAACGGGAAGCCGCCGCCGTAATGGAGCGGGAAGAAGAAATACTTGGGAGCCGTATCGAAGAACGGGGTCTCCGGGTTGTAATGCATCGTTACCTGCGCGTGTACGGTTCTCGGCTCGCCGATAATGCCGTCGTCCAGATACTTTCTGGCGGACTGCTCCCAGCCGCCCAAAAACGTATCGGGAGCGGTCGTGTACATCAGCCCCTTTTCCTTCGCCAGGTTCATTAACATCGTCGCGTCCTCGAACGTGGGGGCCATCATCTTCTCGCAGTAGACATGCTTGCCGTGCTCGAAGGCCATCTTGCTGATCTCCACATGGGATTCCGGATAGGTCAGATTCACGATCACTTCGATCTCGGGATCGTTCATCATTTCCTCGACGGTCATCTTCTTGACCGGATAATGATCCGCCATCCACTGGGCGCGGGAATCGATCTTGTCCGCGGCGCCGACAACGTCGATAATATGGAATTTATTCACCATATTGCTCATGTAGGTCGCCTTGCAGATCCCGCCGCAGCCAACAACACCGACTTTCACTTTCTGTTTTTGCATTTTCATCTCTCCTTTAGCGCTTTTCTTCCATCCGTTGCAGATTGTACGTACAGTTCTCTTTGCAAAGATTCAGAACAAGACCAGTATAATTCCGCTCCGCCGCCGAAACTTCTTAAATTTTAATCATATTGACGTTAATTTTTTATTACGGGGTCCTTCTCTTAGTATAAATCAATAAAAAATACCCCGCTTTTTTATTTGTCGTACGGAAAATGGGGTAAAAACAGCGAAAATACCAACCCCTGCCGACAAGAGGAACCGGCAGGGGCTTCTATCTGATAAATTACTGATACTGGCATGTTCATGACGCGCGGATTTCTCCGCGCTTCCGGGATCCTAAAACGCCTTGATTCCGCTTACGTTCCCCTTGGAAGAGGTTGCTTTCCGGTGTTTTACGGGGTCTCCGCTTCGCGTTCCGGCCGGTGCCTGTCACCCAAAATCATGCTCCTTCGTGCGGGCACGAAACGCTTAATTTCCGGCCACGGCACCATTATTTTCCCGCGTGGGAAACGTCCGCTTTTCTCAGCCGCCCAGACGAGCGAGCATCTCATGGTGGCGGCGGACTTCCTCAACCTCGTTGGGCAGGTTCTCGAATCCCATATCCTGCTGGTCGCGCTGGCCCTCGTACTCCGAGTCAATGTAGCCTTCGAAGCCGCATTCCTTGAGGATCCGCATCGGGTTGACGTAGTCGATGGACTTGTCCTCATAGTGGCCGGGCTCGCCCTCGATCTCCGTCATTTCATAGAACTTCCCGTGGATCGATACGATGTAGGGAGCGATCTCGCGCAGATCTTCCGGATCGGCGGAACCCTGCGTGCGCATCAGACCCTGCACGAACATCGGATTGGTCAGATCGCTGCCCGGGTACTTCTCCTGCACCTTGGCGAGCATCTCGTCCATATTGTAGTTGAAGCGGTTCTCCACAACGAAATCAACCGCCTCCGGAATGTTCGAATGGCGTTTCCTGTACGCGATCGACACCCGCGTCGGGCTGTGCTGGAAAATACCCATGTCGGGCACCAGCCCTACGTACTTGGATCCGGTCCGGTCGGAGAGATCCATAATCTGCTCGGCCATATGGTAGTCCAGGAGCGGGTCGACCCAGGCGTTTGTGGGGCTGCGCTTGATCGGCAGCGGCGCGTGGATCTCCTTGCCGATGCGGACGTTATACTTCTCCGCGGTGGGAAGCGCCATCTCGATCACGTCGATCGGCACCATGCAAAGGCAGCGGACGTTCGCGAATCCCAGACGGGCCGCGAATCTCACCGCCCTCAAGAGTCTCAGCGCATCCTCCCCGAAGCGTTCCTCCGGGTCGCCCACACATCTGATCAGCCCCGACTCAAGATCCCTCCTGCCCCCGAAAAGGTCTATCAGACCTTCCCTGT
>CAZPGD010000043.1:8153-9018 GCA_964585865.1 uncultured Hungatella sp.
TGGATCGTCGCTTCGTCAATGATTTCGATCCCGTCGGTATGGAGATTGTCATGCACCTCGCGGATCATGTCCTTCCAGTTCATCTGCTTAAAAAACTGAGCCTGCTGATAGCTGTAAAGCGAAACTCCTCGTTTGATACTCATCGTTTGGTCTCTCCTTTCCCTTAGTTCTGCAATTCTTCGTCAAAATAACAGATCACCATGGTCTTGCCGGCTCCGGCTCCCGTGCCGGGCTCCGGCGGGTTCTTGACCCATTCCTCATCACGCTTCCCGAAATAGCCGTACTGCGCCAGAATGGACTGCTGCAGGCCGATGTGGTGCGTTCCGGGCGCAAGCCCGCCTTCCTTGGCCACATGGACGGTGCCCGCGTCGTCGTAGTCCCAGTGCTCCCAGACACAGGTCTTGATCTCCTCAAAGGTGCGCGGCGCCTTGCCGTTGATCTCGAACGTCTGCACGGACTTCGGGTACTGCACGCCGTCCACTTCGATGTAGTAGCCGTTGTGCAGGGATAAGAAGCAGCCCCGGTAATCCGCGATGCGGACCTGGAACTGGAATCCCACGGTTTTTCCGTCCACGACGTCGTTCTTCAAGCTGTTCTTGACAATCAGGTACTGGTCAAACATAGTCTCGCCTCCGTTTTTTTGGGGTCCCGGCCCCGCCGGGCCCTGTCTACGATTTTCATGGCATCAGTGTACCGCTTTTGCCGTGTTTTATCTTCTCGAATTTTAATCATGTATGTTTTTATTTTTTATTCTCTTCCCGCTCCCGGAAAAACCGGGAATTAAAATATGCGGAATATTTTTTTCTTTTCCCGGCCGCGCCGCCGCGCCGAGTCGCCTCCGCGCCACACTCCAAGACGTCCTCCG
>CAZPGD010000044.1:0-8760 GCA_964585865.1 uncultured Hungatella sp.
CCCACTTCTTCCTCATGTCGGGGCGGGTCGTAAAGTCTTTCATCCACCGGCATGTAAACATGCCGTGGATTCTGACTTTCGACCCTGGTATCACATCACATAGTAGCACAAAATCTATTTACTGTCTAGACGCAAAGAGACTTTCGAGATATAATGTTCTTGTTTCTTCCCGGCTGTTCGGAGCCGCCGCGGCCGCTTTTGTCCGGCGGTTCTGTCTGTATTGAAAACCTTGGCATGAGCGGGCGGAGGGAGGAGACGCGTGAACGGGAGCGAGGGCATTTTATGGATATTATGCGGGTACTGCAGGAGGAACTGAAAATCGGCCGCGGGCAGGCGGAGGCGGCGGTGAAACTCATCGACGAGGGGAACACCATTCCGTTTATTGCCCGCTACCGGAAGGAGGCGACCGGTTCCCTTGACGACGGGGTGCTGCGAAAACTCGACGAGCGACTTAAGTACCTGCGGAACCTGGAAGAGAAAAAGGAACAGGTGCTGAATTCCATACGCGGGCAGGAGAAGCTGACGCCGGAACTGGAGAGCCGGATCGGGGAGGCCATGACCCTGGTAGCCGTGGAGGATCTGTACCGCCCCTACCGGCCCAGGCGGAGGACCCGCGCGACGATTGCCCGGGAAAAAGGGCTGGCGCCGCTGGCGGACAGGATTGCGCACCAGAAACTCCGCGAGCCGGCGGAAAAGCTGGCGGAGGCGTTTCTGTCGGAGGAAAAGGGCGTGACGACCGTCGGGGAGGCCATCGGCGGGGCGAAGGACATCCTGGCGGAGCGTATTTCCGATGAGGCGAAATACCGCGCGTATATCCGCGGTATTACGATGAAAACCGGTCTCATCCGCTCGGAGGCGAAGGACGAGAGCGCGGAGTCGGTTTATGAAATGTATTATCATTACGAGGAAGCTGTGCAGGGGATCGCCGGGTACCGTATTCTGGCCCTGAACCGCGGAGAGGCGGAGAAATTTCTGACGGTGAAGATTGCGGCTCCGGAAGAGCAGATCATGCGGTACCTGGAAAATCAGGTGATCACCGTGGACAATCCTTATACGTCGCCGCTTCTTTACGAGGCGGCGGAGGACAGTTACCGCCGTCTGATCGCTCCGGCCGTCGAGCGGGAGATCCGCAATGAATTGACGGAGAGGGCGGAGGAAGGCGCGATCCGGATATTCGGCAGGAACCTGGAGCAGCTTCTGATGCAGCCGCCGATTACGGGGAAAGTCGTTCTCGGATGGGACCCGGCGTTCCGGACCGGCTGTAAGCTGGCCGTGGTCGATCCTACCGGCAAGGTGCTGGATACGGTCGTTATTTATCCCACCGCTCCGCAGAATAAGGTGGCCGAGGCCAAGGCTGTTTTGAAGAAACTGATCCGCAAATACAATATTTCCCTGATTTCCCTTGGTAACGGCACCGCTTCCAGGGAGTCGGAGCAGGTGATCGCGGAACTGCTTCACGAGATTCCGGAGCGCGTTCAGTATGTGATTGTCAATGAGGCCGGAGCGTCCGTTTACTCGGCCAGCAAGCTGGCGGCCGAGGAATTCCCGCGGTTCGATGTGGGGCAGAGGAGCGCCGCGTCGATTGCCAGACGGCTGCAGGATCCGCTGGCGGAACTGGTGAAGATCGATCCGCGTTCCATCGGCGTCGGCCAGTACCAGCATGATATGGACCAGAAGCGTCTGAGCGAGGCGCTGCGGGGCGTGGTGGAGGATTGTGTGAATAAGGTGGGCGTGGATGTCAATACGGCGTCCGCGTCCCTTCTGGAATATGTGTCGGGCATCAGCGGGGCGCTGGCGAAAAACATTGTCGCCTACCGGGAGGAAAACGGGGCTTTTAAAAGCCGTGCCGAACTGCTGAAAGTGTCGAAACTCGGCCCGAAGGCTTACGAGCAGTGCGCCGGTTTCCTGCGGATCACCGGGGGCCGGGAACCGTTGGACGGCACGTCGGTGCATCCGGAGAGTTACGGGGCGGCCCGGAGCCTTTTAAGGAAGCTGGGGTATAAGCCGGAGGAAATCTCCGCGGGAGGCTTAAACGGCATCGGCCGCAGGATCACGGATTACGGGAAGCTGGCGGCGGAACTGGGAACCGGCGAGATCACGCTGCGGGACATGGTGAAGGAACTGGAGAAGCCTGCCCGCGATCCCCGCGCCGAAATGCCCGGGCCGATTCTCCGGACGGACGTGCTGGAGATGAAGGACCTGGCGCCGGGCATGGTCTTAAAGGGAACGGTGCGCAATGTGATTGATTTCGGCGCGTTTGTGGACATCGGCGTTCATCAGGACGGCCTGGTGCACATTTCCCAGATGGCGGACCATTATGTCCGGCACCCCATGGAAGTCGTCAGCGTGGGCGACGTGGTGGAAGTGAAGGTGCTGAGCGTGGATCCGGCAAAAAAGAGGATCGCGCTGTCGATGAAACTGTGAGAACCGAGCCCCTGCCGGCGGGGCGGAGAAAGGCGTCCGCGGGGGCGCGTGCGGGCTTTTTGACAGCCTGTCGGAAGCCTGTGAAAATGATGGCGGAGGAAAGGCGTCCGCGGGGGGCGCGTGCGGGCTTTTTGACAGCCTGTCGGAAGCCTGTGAAAATAATGGCGGAGAAAGGCGTCCGCGGGGGCGCATTGGGGGGAAGGAAAACAGGATGGAGCAGAAGAACGAGATTACGATAGAAGTCCGGATGACGGCGAACGACCTGTGGCGGTTTTCCATGTACCATGCCAATAAGGGCTATTTCGGGGTGTTCAACGTACTGTTTACGCTGGCGGTTCTGTACCTGCTGTTTTTCCAGGGGGCGCAGATGGCGCTGCCCCAGCGGCTCCTTTTAGTGGTCTGCGCGCTGCTTTTTACCGTATGGCAGCCGCTTCTTCTGATGATGAAAGCCAGGAAGCAGGCGGCGGGAGCGGGCGCCCGGGAACCGGTCGCCATGACGTTTTCCGGGGACGGCATACGGGTGGAGCAGATGGGAGAGCATCTCGAACTCAAATGGGAGGATGTGCGCCGTGTGAAGCGGATCCCCGGGGAACTCCTTCTCTATACGGACCGGATCCACGCTTATCTGCTGCCGGACGACGCCGTGGGCGGGAAAAAAGAGGAACTGGTGAAACTCTTTCGGGAGAATCTTCCCAAAGAGAAGCGCAAAGGGATCTGAGACGGACGGAACGGAGCCGGATATGATAAGAACATGGGAGACATTTTCCCCGGAGGAGACGCGGCGCCTGGGATTTGAGATGGGCGCGGCCGCCGGGGCCGGCCGGGTGTATTGCCTGGACGGGGATCTGGGCGCGGGAAAGACCGTGTTCGCCCAGGGGTTTGCCGCCGGGCTGGGCGTCGCGGAGCCTGTGAACAGTCCCACCTTTACCATTGTGCAGCAGTATGAGGGCGGCCGTGTGCCGCTGTACCATCTGGATGTGTACCGCATCGATGACGCGGAGGAGATGGAGGAAATCGGTTACGAGGATTTCTTTTACGGAACGGGCGTGTGCCTGATCGAATGGTCGGAGCGGATCCGGGAGATCCTGCCAGAGGACGCCTTGCACATCCGCATCGAAAAGGATCCGGAAAGGGGCTTTGATTACCGGAAAATTTCCGCGGATTTCCCCTGACGGGAATGGAGGACGGGATGAAGATCCTTGGAATCGAGAGTTCGTCGCTGACGGCTTCGGTGGCGGTCGTTACCGATGAGGCGGTGACGGGAGAATTTACAATCGACTATAAAAAAACGCACTCGCAGACGCTTCTTCCGATGCTGGATGAGATGGGGAAAATGATCGATCTCGATCTGAGGACGCTGGACGCCATCGCCGCGGCGGCGGGCCCCGGCTCTTTTACCGGCCTGCGGATCGGAGCGGCTACGGCAAAGGGTCTGGGGCTGGCGCTTGGCAAGCCTTTAATTGCGGTGCCCACGTTGGAGGCCATGGCCTATAACCTGTGGGGCTGCGCGGGTCTTGTCTGCCCGCTCATGGATGCCCGCAGGAACCAGGCGTACACGGCGGTTTACCGTATGACGGGACCGCGCGGCGCGGAAGGCGCGATCGCCGCGGCGGATTGCGGCCGGGCGGGCGTGCTGTCGGCCGTCGTGGAGCCGTGCGCCATGCCTGTCGCGGATCTGATCCGTTTTTTAAACGGAACGGGGGAGCCGGTTACGTTTCTGGGCGACGGGGTGCCGGTGTTCCGGGAAGTAATACGGGAGAATATGACCGTCCCCGCGTTTTTCGCCCCGCCGCACTGCGCGGGGCAGAGGGCGGCGTCCGTGGCGGCGCTGGGTCTGGAATACGCGAAAGCGGGCCGGATGGTGACGGCCGCGGAGTTTAAGCCGGATTACCTGCGCAAGCCCCAGGCCGAGCGGGAGCGGGAGGCGCGGATGGAGGCGGAGAGGTCTTTGGGGGCGGGGAAGCCCCGGGGGCCGGAAGAGTTTTCGGGGCCGGGGAAGGCCCCGGGGCAGGAGGCCGCTTTATGATCCGGCCTATGACGGACGGCGATCTGCCGGATGTGTGGAGACTGGAACAGTCCTGTTTTTCGGATCCGTGGTCAATGAAGCTTCTGACGGACGCTCTTTCCGGCGGCTTTGACCGTTTCTTTATCGCGGAGCGGGAAGGCCGTTTCTGCGGCTATGGCGATCTGCGGATCGTCGCGGGCGAGGGAGAGATCGCGCGGATCGCGGTGAAAGAGGACGTCCGGCGGCTGCATGTGGGCAGGGAACTGATGGAGGCCATGCTGGACGCGGCGGAGCGGGCGGGCGCTCCGGAAGTGACCCTGGAGGTGCGGGAAAGCAATACGGCGGCCAGAAAACTCTATGAATCCTGCGGATTTGCGGCCGAGGGCCGCCGGAAGCGGTATTACCGGAACCCGGAGGAGGACGCCCTGATCCTGTGGAGGCGGGGGACGATTGTGACCAAAAAAGAAATGGAGAACGGGTATGCTTGATGTTTGCCTGCTGGGAACCGGCGGGATGATGCCGCTGCCCTACCGGTGGCTGACTTCCCTTCTGCTGCGCTGCGGAGGGAGCAACCTTTTGATTGACTGCGGCGAGGGGACCCAGATTGCCCTAAAGGAAAAGGGCTGGAGCCCGAAGCCGATTGACGTCATATGTTTTACGCATTATCACGCGGATCATTGCAGCGGACTGCCGGGGCTGCTTCTGACCATGGGGAACGCGGAGCGGACGGAGCCGCTTCTGATGGTCGGACCCAGGGGGCTGAAACGGGTGGCGGAGGCGCTGCGTGTCATTGCTCCGGAACTGCCCTTTGAAGTGAGGTATCTGGAACTTACCGAAGCGAGAGAGCAGTTCCATGCGGGACCCTACCGGGTCGACGCTTACCGGGTCAATCACAACGTGGTCTGCTACGGGTACGCAGTTTCCATTCCCCGGACCGGACGGTTCGATGTGGAGCGGGCCAGGAGCCGGAACATCCCGATGAAAATCTGGAACCGCCTGCAGAAAGGGGAGACCGTGGAGGCGGACGGCGCGGTTTATACGCCGGATATGGTGCTGGGGCCGCCCAGAAAAGGACTGAAGGTCGTGTACTGTACCGATTCAAGGCCGGTGCCGGTGATTGCCGAGTACGCTTCGGAGGCGGATCTGTTCATCTGCGAGGGCATGTACGGGGAGGACGGCAAAGAATCCAAGGCAAGGGAATACAAGCATATGACCATGTACGAGGCGGCGCGCCTTGCCCGGGACGCCGGGGCAAAGGAACTGTGGCTGACCCATTACAGTCCCTCGCTGACCCGTCCGGAAGACTATCTCGGCAAGGTCCGTGAAATCTTCCCGCAGACGGCCGCGGCCCGGGACGGCCGCGCCGTGACGCTGGGATTTGCCGATGAATAACAAGGGGAAAGAGACGGCGGTCCGATATGAAGAAGAACAGAACCGATGAGGATGTCGTTATCCTCGCCATTGAAACGTCCTGCGACGAGACCGCGGCGGCGGTCGTGAGAAACGGCCGTCAGGTCCTGTCGAATATCATAGCTTCCCAGATCGATCTTCACACCCTGTACGGGGGCGTGGTGCCGGAAATCGCTTCCCGGAAGCATATCGAAAAGATCAACCCGGTCATTGAGACCGCCCTTTCGGAGGCGGGCATGGCTCTTTCGGACGTGACGGCCGTCGCTGTGACGTACGGGCCGGGACTGGTGGGCGCGCTGCTGGTGGGCGTGGCGGAGGCCAAGGCGATTGCCTTCGCGGCGGGGAAGCCGCTGGTGGGGGTCCATCATATTGAGGGGCATATTTCGGCCAATTTTATCGAGCATCCGGAACTGGAACCGCCGTTTGTGTGCCTGGTGGTGTCCGGCGGACATTCCCATCTGGTGGTGGTGAAGGATTACGGGGAATTTGAAATTCTGGGGAGGACCCGGGACGACGCGGCAGGCGAAGCGTTTGATAAGGTGGCAAGAGCCGTGGGGCTGGGATATCCGGGCGGGCCGAAGATCGACAGGGCGGCCAGGGAAGGCAATAAGCTGGCGATCCGTTTCCCGAGGGCGAAAGTGGAGGGGGCCGTCTATGATTTCAGCTTCAGCGGGCTGAAATCGGCGGTGCTGAATTACTTAAATCACGCGCAGATGACGGGGGAAGAAGTCTGTGTGGCGGATCTGGCGGCTTCCTTCCAGTACGCGGTGGTGGACGTGCTGGTCGCGCATACCGTCGAAGCGGCGAAGAGCCTGGGCTATCAGAAAGTGGCCATTGCGGGCGGGGTGGCCAGCAATTCGGAACTCCGCAGCGAGATGAAGGAAGCCTGCAAAAAGGAAGGACTTGCGTTTTATTATCCGTCGCCGGTCCTCTGTACGGATAATGCGGCCATGATCGGCGCGGCGGCTTATTATGAGTACATCAACGGTGTCCGCAGCGGGTGGGATTTAAACGCGGTCCCTTATCTGAAGCTGGGGGAGCGGTAGGAGGCGCGGCATGGATCCGAAGATAACCGCCATTGTCCTGGCCGCCGGGCACGGCAGGCGCATGGGAGACGGAATTGAAAAACAATACAGGGAACTGGCCGGCTGTCCCATGGTCTGCCATTCGCTCCGGGCGTTTGAACAGAGCCCCGTGGACGACATCGTTCTGGTGAGCGGGGCGGGGGAGGAGGAATTCTGCAGGGAGCGGATCGTAAAAGCCTACGGGTTCCGAAAGGTCGCCGCCATCGCGGCGGGCGGGCCGGAGAGGTACCATTCGGTCTATGAAGGGCTGAAGGCCGCGAAGGGCTGCGAGTACGTGCTGATCCACGACGGCGCCAGACCCTGCGTCACGGAGAGCATTATCCGGGCGGCCATTGACGGGGCCGTGCGCTTCCGGGCCTGCGTGACGGCCGTTCCGGTGAAGGATACGATTAAAGTGGCGGATCCGGAAGGATTTGCCCGGGCGACCCTGGACCGCAGCGTCCTTTGGGCCATGCAGACACCGCAGGCGTTTTCCTATCCGCTGGTGCTTGAGGCTTACAGCCGGATCTTGTCGGGGGAGTATGATCTCCATGACGTTACCGACGACGCCATGGTAGTGGAGCGGATGACCGGGGAGAGGGTGCGGCTGATCCGCGGCAGTTATGAGAACATCAAGGTGACTACGCCGGAGGATCTGGCAGTGGCGGAGGCGTTTTTACGGAAGAGGCGGGCCGGAGGCGAAGCGGACCGGGGGAGCGGCGGGTAAGGACCGCTGTTCGGGGGAGAGCGGCAGGTAAAGACTGTTGATTAGGGAAGTGCCGGGTAGGGACCGCTGTTCGGTGGAATGCCTGGTAAGCGCGTGGGAAAGACTGCTGACCGGGGAAGTGTTGCTGTTGGGGAGAGGAGAGCACTGGGATAAGGGCCACTATTCGGGGGAGTGGCGCTGTTCAAGGAAGCGGCGGGTAAGGACCACGTGTGCGGATATTACGCGACTCCGGACCATCACGCGGGCGAATGTATCCGGTGCGGCGTTTGAGAGGGTCGCGGACCCTTCGGTGTTGTCGGTGCGGGAGAATACGGCGCGGGCGGAGGAAGTATTTGGGTACTGAGCGCAGCCGCTTTTCTAGCCGCCGGACGGGTGCGGCTGCGTTGCGTGGTTAAAATGCGCTGTCAAATGCGTAAATGATTTTACAATAGATTGTCCCGGCCGGAAATGAAATATCCGGCAGAACGGAGGAAGTATGAGACGTTTTGTGTGTCTGGCGGTTGTGGCACTGATACTCGGACTCAGCGGATGCGGACGGGGGTATGAACGGGCGGAAGCGCCGCAAGGCGGCGAGACGCGAAAACAGACGGAAGCAGGCGTGGGAAGAGACGGAGCCCCGTTGGAAAATGCGGCGGCCGTATCAGGGCTTTCCGGAAACGGCTCGCCGGACGGTTCGGCCAGTGACCGGGGTGCGGAGGAAGAGTCCGGGAACCGGGAGGCGGGCGCGGATGGATTCTCCTTTGCCGACGTGGAAGGATGGCAGTTCTATTTCAGCAGCGGCGCAGGTGCCTGGTCAACCGTGATGGATATTGATGCGGACGGGAGATTTGAGGGCTTTTACCATGATTCGAATATGGGGGAGACCGGTGAAGGCTATCCCAACGGCACGGTGTATCGCAGTAATTTTTCCGGGCATTTCACCAGTCCGAAACGGGTCGATGACAGCACTTATGTGTTTCAGATCGCGGACATCGGCTATTCGCATGAGATGGGGAAGGAGATCAACCGCGAGGAAGGGGTACTCTATGTCTATACGGATGCTTACGGCCTGGAGGACGCCGAGAACCTGTACCTGTATCTTCCCGGTTCGGAACTTACGAAGCTGCCGGAGTATTTCCTGAACTGGGTCG
>CAZPGD010000045.1:0-6689 GCA_964585865.1 uncultured Hungatella sp.
ATCGGGGACCGCATGTCCGTGGTCGGTTCTTTTAATATGGACATGCGCAGCGTGTACCTGGATACGGAACTGATGCTGGCGATTGACAGCACGGGGGTAAACAGGCAGCTGAAGGGATATATGCAGGGATACGAGTCGGAGTCCGTGAAGGTTCTGGACAGGGAACATTTCGTGATCCCGGAAAACGTAACGCCGCAGGAATTCAGCAAGGAGCGGAAGGTGCGGGCCCGCGTCCTGGATCTGTTCAACTGGCTGCGGTTTCTGATGTAGCGGTATCAAGAAGCGATATTCACGTAACGGTATTTATGCGGGGTATCGGCGTGGCGGAGTTCGCGCAGCGGTGATTGCGCGGCGGTGTTCACGCGGCGGTTTTTATACGGCGGTATTCGCGGAAGAATCGCGGGGCGGGGATTCGGTTATCAAAAGAAATACGGAGCAAACGGTCGGATCGCTGCTCCGTATTTTTTCGGTTAAAGGCTGTTTCCGACGCCCCCTTTCCGGGAGGGCGTTTTATTTTCCGAGTGCCGTCTTCTGCGCGACGGCGTTCGTTTTCTCGTAGCAGGCGAAAGCGTCTTCCACGAGTTTCCGGTCCGGTTTCGGCGTTATAAGACTGACAACGGGGACAATCACCAGGCCGGCCAGCATGGCGACGGCGCCGCAGTTGATCGGGGAGCGCAGGATCGCCGGGAATATATCGGGGGCCAGCATGTTCAGGACCATGATGCCGGAGCCGAAAAGGAAGCTGGCCCAGCAGGCGGCCTTGGTGGTCTTTTTCCAGTACAGCGAGTAGAGGAACGGCGCCAGGAACGCGCCGGCCAGAGCGCCCCAGGAGATTCCCATCAGCTGGGCGATGAAAGTCACGGAACTCTTGTACTGTACGAGGGCGATGCCGGCGGAGATCGCGATGAAGACGACGATCAGCCCCCGGATGCAGAGCACCTGCTTTTTATCGTCCATATCCTTGATAAAGTGCCCTTTCAGAAAATCGATGGTCAGCGTGGAACTGGAAGCGATAACCAGAGAGGACAGGGTGGACATGGAGGCCGACAGCACCAGAATTACGACCAGGGCGATCAGGGCCGGGCTGAGGTTCTGGAGCATGGTGGGGATCACGGAGTCGTAACCGTTGGCCACAACGTCGATCTGGTCGGAGAACAGACGTCCGAAGCCGCCCAGGAAATAGCATCCGCCGGCGACCACCAGAGCGAAAACGGTGGAGATGATCGTCCCTTTTTTGATGGCCTCCTCATTTTTAATGGCGTAAAATTTCTGTACCATCTGGGGCAGTCCCCAGGTGCCCAGCGAAGTCAGGATTACCACGAACATCAGGTTCAGCGGATCCGGTCCGAAGAAGGAATTGAACACGCCGGGAGTGGTGGAGACCGATTCGTCCACCACGCGGCCCAGCCCGTCCAGAGCGGCCATGAAGCCGCCCTTGCTGTTGAGCACGGCCACAATGATTGTCGTGATGCCGACCAGCATGATGATTCCCTGGATAAAGTCGTTGATTGCCGTGGCCATATAACCGCCCGCTATGACGTAGATCGCGGTGAGTACCGCCATCAGGATGATGCAGACCGAATAATCGATGTCGAACGCCATGCCGAACAGGCGGGAAAGGCCGTTATAGAGGGAGGCCGTATAAGGGATCAGGAAAATGAAAATAATGACGGAGGACACGATCTTCAGTGCCTGACTGTTGAACCGCTGCCCGAAGAACTGGGGCATGGTGGCGGAATTGAGGTGCTGCGTCATGATGCGGGTCCGGCGGCCCAGAACGACCCAGGCCAGCAGGGAACCGATGACCGCGTTGCCGATCCCGGCCCATGTGGCCGCGATGCCGTATTTCCACCCGAACTGCCCGGCGTATCCGACGAACACGACGGCGGAGAAATAGGAAGTGCCGTAAGCGAAAGCCGTCAGCCAGGGACCTACCGAACGGCCGCCCAGAACGAAGCCGTTTACATCCGTTGCGTTTTTGCGGCAGTAGAACCCGATGCCTACCATGACCGCGAAATACAGGATCAAAAGTGCCAGTTTCATAACCGTTTTCCTTTCGTTGGACATTATTATGATGTTGGGGGCAAATGATGCCAAACGGATTGTTCCGTGCTTCGCACTTCCACAATCCTGCCCGGCATCATCATTTTTTACGGCACTTTAACACTTAAAAGCGATAGCCGTAAAAACTATAAAAACTTTAGCACACGAAATCACAGAAGTCAATATCCAATTTCCGGCAGTGCGGCGCGCGTGCCGGCGGGCTATCGCTTGATATCGTAGTTCATATCCATCAGGTGGCGAATCGTTTCCGCGTCGTCGGTGATGTTGGCGTCCCCGCGGATCGTATGTTTGATCACGCTGCTGGCCACGGCGAAATTAATCATGTCCATCGGCCGGTAGTCATGGATCATCGCGTAGATCAGCCCGCTGGCGAAAGCGTCGCCGCCGCCCACGCGGTCGAGGATATTGAAGGTGAACATCTTGCTCTCGAAGGTGTGCCCCTCGTACCACATGAACGCTTTCAGGCTGTTCTCGCTTCCGCTGTGGGCGTAGCGCACATGGCGGGCGATGCACTTGAGATTGGGGTAGCGATCCACAAAAGCCTGGAACACGTCGTCCTGCTGTTCGTAGCTGGGCCGGAAGGGGATGTCGTCTTTGATATCGCCCTTGCCGTGGTCGTTCTCGTCTTTCCACAGATGGTAGGGCTCGATGCCCAGAAGCACATCCACATAGGGCAGACATTCCGTGCAGAAATCCCGGGCCTCTTCCCAGGACCAGAGCGTGCTGCGGAAATTGCCATCGAAGCTGACGGTCAGGCCGTGTTCTTTGGCGATCTTTAAGCAGTCCATAACCAGTTTCCGGCAGTTGGGCGCCAGCGCGGGAGTGATGCCGCTTAAATGGAGCCAGGTAAATTCCTTCAGCAGCGCCTCCAGATCGACGGTGTCAAAATCAAATTCGGTGATGGCGCTGTTTTTGCGGTCATAGATGACCTTGCTGGAACGGATGCCGTAGCCGGTTTCCAGATAGTAGCAGCCGAGGCGGTGGGTGGGCGTCTGCTCCGGCGTGCTCAGGATAACCGGCGAGCAGTGCACGTCGTTGCTCCGGAGCATACGGACGGCGCTCTTGCCGAGACTGTTGTTCGGAACGACCGTGAAAAAGGTGCTGTCTACGCCGAGATTGGCCAGCGCCAGCGCGATATTGGCCTCGCTCCCCCCGTAACTCGCTTCGAAACTGGTGGTCATGCGGATCTTTTCGTAGTTGGGCGGCGTCAGGCGAAGCATAATCTCGCCGACGGTGATGAATCTGGCGGACGTATCCGGCTGCTGTATCAACGGGTTAAAGTGCTGCATAATTCATCCTCCTTAGTCCGATTCAATTAGGAAACGCGGTAATTCGCGGCAGCGGGAGCCGCGCGGCGCGTTTTCTGCCGTTATTCCCGTCATGCGTAAAAACAGGAAACCGAACGCTTCTTAAATTATACTACACGGCGCCGGCTTTTCCAATAAGCAAATCGGCCGATTTAACGGTTTAAAGTTTTTATTTACCAAATAAAATATTTATGGTATCATATCTGCGTATTACCAACTTATCATTCGCGGAAAAAGGAGTGACGGTTATGGCCAGAAACGCGCCCAGGGAGCGCAAGCTCGCGATGTACCAGGCGATCCTTCAGCTGCAGACGCTGGAAGAGTGCTGCGATTTTTTTGAGGATATCTGTGCCGTGACGGAACTGCGCGCCATGGAGCAGCGCTTTGAGGTAGCCAGAATGTTAAAAGACGACAAGGTTTACACGGAGATCAAGCAGGAGACCAACGCGAGTTCCGCCACCATCAGCCGTGTGAACCGGATGCTGAATTACGGTACCGGATGTCTGGGAAACGTGATTGAACGGGGAAAGGAATTATTTACATGAGAGAGTTGATGTTAGGCAATAAAGCCCTGGCCCGCGGGCTGTACGAGGCCGGATGCGGCGTGGTGTCCAGCTATCCGGGGACGCCGAGTACGGAAGTGACGGAAGAAGCGGTCCGCTACGATGAGATTTACTGCGAATGGGCGCCCAACGAGAAAGTGGCCATGGAAGTCGCTTTCGGCGCGTCCCTGGCCGGGAAAAGGAGTTTCTGCGGCATGAAGCATGTGGGCCTGAACGTGGCCGCGGATCCGCTGTTTACCTGTTCTTACACGGGGGTCAACGCGGGCATGGTGATCTGCGTGGCCGACGACGCGGGAATGCATTCCTCTCAGAACGAACAGGATTCGCGCCACCACGCCATTGCCGCCAAGGTTCCCATGCTGGAGCCGTCGGATTCCGCGGAGGCCCTGGCGTTTGCCAAACAGGCGTATGAACTGTCGGAGCGGTTTGACACGCCGGTGATTATCAAAATGTGCACCCGCGTCGCCCATTCCCAGAGCGTGGTGGAGACCGGAGAGCGGGTCCTGCCCCCGGCCAGACCCTATAAGAAAAATATTGCCAAATACGTAATGACGCCGGCTAACGCGATCCGCCGCCACCCCTTTGTGGAGGAACGGACCGGGAAACTTACGGAGTACGCGGATCACTGCGAATTCAACCGCGTCGAGATGGGCGGCACCGCGCTGGGGATCATTACTTCTTCCACCTGCTACCAGTACGCGAAAGAGGTGTTTGGCGATAAGGCGAGTATTCTCAAACTGGGGATGGTGAACCCGCTGCCCGTGAAGCTGATCCTGGATTTTGCCGCGCGGGTGGACCGGCTCGTCGTGATCGAGGAACTGGATCCCATTATTGAGAACCATTGCCGCCGGCTGGGCCTGACCGTTACCGGTAAGGACGTGCTGCCTTCCGTGGGAGAATTTTCGCAGAATCTGATCGCGGAGAAACTGGGGGAGGAACTGCCGGAACACGGCACGCTTGGCGAGGAACTGCCCGGACGGCCGCCGGTCATGTGCGCGGGGTGTCCGCACCGCGGCCTGTTCTATACGTTGGCAAAGAACCACTGCACGGTGCTGGGCGATATCGGCTGCTACACTCTGGGCGCCGCGCCGCCGTTGAACGCCATGGAAATGACGCTCTGCATGGGCGCTTCCGTCAGCGCGATCCACGGCTTCAACAAGGCCACGGGCGGGGAGAGCGAGAAAAAGACCGTGGCCGTGATCGGCGATTCCACCTTTATGCACTCCGGTATGACCGGTCTGGCGAATATCGCCTATAATCAGAGCAATTCCACCGTGATCATTCTGGACAATTCCATTACCGGAATGACCGGCCACCAGCAGAACCCGACGACCGGCTACAATATCAAGGGAGATCCGGCCGGAAAGATCGATCTGGAGAGTCTCTGCCGCGCGATGGGGATCCGGCGGGTGACGGTGGTTGATCCTTACGATCTGGCGGCCTGCGACAGGGCGGTGAAGGAAGAACTGGCGGCGGATGAGCCGTCCGTGATTATCAGCCGCCGCCCCTGCGCTCTATTAAAATACGTGAAGCACAATCCGCCCTGTTTTGCGGACGCGGACAAATGTGTCGGCTGCGGGTCCTGTATGCGGCTGGGGTGCCCGGCCATCAGCGTGAAAGAGAAGAAGGCGGTAATCGACGGTACCCAGTGCGTGGGCTGCGGCGTCTGCGTCCAGCTGTGCCGATTCGGGGCCTTGCGGGAGCAGAGAGGGGAGGCGCGTATCGTATGACGAAGAATATCATGATTGTGGGCGTGGGCGGACAAGGTTCCCTTCTTGCCAGCAAACTGCTGGGCCATCTGCTGCTGACGGAAGGCTACGACGTTAAGGTATCCGAGGTGCACGGCATGAGCCAGCGCGGCGGGAGCGTCGTGACTTACGTGCGGTTCGGCGATAAGGTTTATTCGCCGGTTATCGATAAGGGGCAGGCCGATTTCATTGTTTCGTTCGAGAAGCTGGAAGCGGCGCGCTATCTGGAGTATCTGAAAGAAGGCGGCCGGATCGTGGTTAATACTCAGGAGATCGATCCCATGCCGGTGATTACCGGGACGGTTCCCTATCCGGAAAATCTGGTGGAGAAAATGGAAGCGGCCGGGGCCCGGGTGGACGCGATGGACTGCCTGTCGCTGGCGGAGGCGGCCGGTTCTTCCAAAACGGTCAATATCGTGCTGATGGGGCGGCTGTCAAATTATTTCGATATCCCGGCGGAGAAATGGCGGCAGGCTATCCGCGACTGTGTGCCGCCGAAGTTTGTGGAAATGAATCTGAAAGCGTTCGAACTGGGACGCGGAAACTGACTGCTCCCGGAGAGGCGGGCGGAAATGGAGAACGGATTTATGGCAAACGGATTGGAACACACGGACGGCTCTCAGGCTGACGGCAGGGCGGAGCAGCTGCAGTTTTTGCGTTTTTGCGCATTTCTGATGATTTTTTTATGGCACGCCAAGGTATGGACGCCGTCCTGGTTCCCGGGAGCGAATGCCGCCGCGCTGGCGGTCAGCTTTTTCTTCCTGTTAAGCGGGCTGACGACCGGATATTCCGCATACGCGTCTCCCGTTCCTTATACGTGCAAAGGGCATGTGCGGTACATCATACGGAAAATCAAGAGGATATATCCGTTGTATTTCCTTATCAACGTATTTTGTTTCCTTTTTACGCCGGTACCGGCGCTGATAGCGGCCGGAGAATACGGCGCAGTCGTGCCGTATTTTTTGCAGTTTGTCAAAAATTCCCTGTTTTTGCAGTCCTGGTACCGG
>CAZPGD010000045.1:6789-8725 GCA_964585865.1 uncultured Hungatella sp.
CCTGTTTTTAACGGTTTTTCAGGCAGCCCTGTTTCATGGCGGCAGGGAAAGAGAATGGACGGCCGCATAGAACGCCGCGTCTCCGGCGGTAAGGCGGAACGGAGGCGGGCGGTCCGCCGTGGAATGTTCACGGGATTCCCAGCAGCGCGGCCGCGTTTCCTGAGAAGATCGCCTGCTTTTCCGTGTCGTTCAACGGCATACGGTCCATCCGCGCGATGTAGTCCGCCTGGTCTTCCCAAGGGGAATCCGTGGCAAAGAGGACGCGTCCGGTGCCGTGCTTCCGCGTCAGGCGTACGAAATCCGCGTCCGTCAGGTTGGCTGTCCGGTACGGCGGTTCCTTTGCTTTCTCCCATGGCGTGACCGGGCCGACGGAAAACGCTGTATCCATCCAGACCGGCGCGCCCGCCAGGTCTTTTTCCACTTCCTCCCAGCAGGCCCAGCCGCCCATATGGGCCAGCACCAGCTTCTCCGGCCGGACTTGGTTCAGCACGTTCAGCACTTGTTTTACGGAACAATAATTGTGGTCGCGGATGCCGATGTCGATGCCGGCGTGCGTGACGACAATCAGTCCCAGCGAGGAAGCGAAATCCACAATGCGCATCATCTGCGGATCATCAAAATCGACGCCCTGATAGGCGGGGTGCAGCTTGATGCCGGGGATCCCCGCGTTTTTCAGACGCCTCAGTTCTCCCTGCCAATCCCCGTATCCGGGGTGTATGCCGCCGAACGTGAGGATACCGCGGGACAGAAGCTCGTCCTTCTGGCGGATCAGGGACTGATTGACTTTTTCCACCTGGCCGGGATAGGTCATTACCGGCAGATTTACGGAGTATCGGATCCCGGCCCGTTTCATGGACGCGGCCAGATCGTCAGGGGAGCCGTCGGTAAAATACTGGCTGCGTGATTTGGCCGCCAGATCGTCCAGTATGGATTGCGATACTTTCTTTGGAAATGTATGGGTATGGAAATCAATGATCATGGCAGTTTCTCCCGGTTCTCGTCTGTTTCCGCGGCTGCCGCGGGCAGTCTTCGGTTCTGCTGATTATCTTATTGTATATTTCGCGGGATGTCAAATTTTTCCGACGGAAGATATGTGGAAAGGTACGGGGAAACAGTTACGGAAATGTAACCGAAGTGTAAGAAAACCATAAGGATTATATAGTTGCACGATAAAATGAAATCATGTATAATCTATTATTGTTTTGACAGACGATTTAAGGAGGAACCGGTATGAAAAAAATATTGCTGCTTTTGGCAGGCATTCTGATGGCAGGTTCGCTGGCGGCGTGCGGTCCGACGGAGGTAAACCGTTCTCAGATGCCGGAGACGTCCGAAGCGCCCGAAACTTCTACCCGCTCGCCGGAGGAGAAGTCGAATATGGCGGCCGACCGTACGCCTCTCCCGAATCAGGTCGCGGAAACGGACATGGTATTTATCTATCACGGGAACAGCGACGGAACCAAGCTGGAGAGGATGCAGACGTTTACGGACGAGATGACGGACCAGTTCGTACTCGACAAGCTGATCGAATACGGCGTGCTCGAAGAGGGAACGGAGATCAATTCCTTTGAAACCGAGGGAAATATCGGGATCGGCCCGGGGATGGAGGAAGGCACGGCGGAAAAGACGGGCGAACGGATCGGGACGCTGGATCTGTCGCAGGTGCCGGAAGTAAGCGGGAACGATGAGACCGTGATGCTGAATTCCATCGCGGCCACGTTTATGGAGAATTATCAGCTGGACAAACTGAAACTGCTGGTGAACGGCGATAACTACAAGAGCGCGCAGATCGTCCAGGGGGATGATGATTACCTGGAATTTGATATGGATTACGTCGATACCTATGAGGAATACGACGAATACGCGGAGTAGGCGGCAGGTTTGCCGGACGCGGACGGCCCGCGGGAGCGGAGCGGTACGGTTTTAAGTACCGGCC
>CAZPGD010000046.1:0-5518 GCA_964585865.1 uncultured Hungatella sp.
CCCCGATGAAAATACTCTTCCCGTGATAGGATACCCCGCCCTCATATTCATAAATCGTCAGTCCCGTATCCAGCAGGCGCCCTTTATTTTTCATATAATCCGAAGCCCCGAACGGGTTCCCGTTGTTCGCGGCGGAGTTGGTCAGCAGCGCCGTGCCGGGATTCCGTTCACAGATTTCCCGCAGGGAGTCGTACATCCAGTCATTGCATATGATATAGGGAGTATGGATGGAAATATCGCCTTCCGAAACCTTCATAAGTTCCACCAGGGAATAAAAAAGCGTGGGCTCCTTCGCGTACACATGGGTCGGATTGGACAAAAGCGTAATCTTATTCACCTCAAACGTCTTTTCCTCGTAGTACGCCTTGTCCGCGTCCGCGATCATCGGATACTCCCCACGGATCTTCTGATAGCGTTCCCTCAGTTCCTGCAGGGCGGAGACAGCCTTTTCCCCTCGCCATCCCTTAAAAGGCTTACACGCCTTCAGCGCCCACACCGACTCAAAATACCTCTCCAGCTGATGAATGGAACTCTCCTCATTTTGCGGGTCGGCCGTGTAAACCAGCACATCCCTGTCGTAATCCTTATAATCATGCTCCCCCAGAAAATAATCATAGGTATTCCTGCCGCCCAGAAGGTACAGATCATCATCGGCTATCACATATTTGTCATGGAGCCGCCCCATGCTCTTCCAGGGCTTTAACAGATTTAAGCAATTATAGATCTTTATCTCCACATGGTCCGCCGCGGCCAGAGCGTGAAAATATTCATCCCGGTTCATTCTCAGAAGCGCCGGCATCCCGTCCGCGAGAATCTGAATGTTAACTCCCCTTTCCGCGGCCGCGAGCAGCATGGCAAGCATGTCCTTTCCGCTTTCATCCGACCGGAACTCAAACGTAGAGAGGATCACCCGCTCTTTTGCCTGCTCGATCATCCGCATCCTTTCCAGCAGGGCTTCCCCATTATCCTCAATGATACAGGCCCGGTCACAGGAAACCGAATCCCCGTAACAATCCGCGGCGCGGAAAGCGGAACGGTATTCCCGGCTGACCTCCGGCTGTCTCCGGTATGATAAAACAGTGCCAATAATAAAGTACAACAGATACAATGCCAGCAGGGTTAATAAAATTTTGACCACATTCATTTTTCTCTTCCGGGCTGTACCGCGAACCCTCACTCTCTGAGTGCCTCCTTTATATTCTGCCTTTTCTTTTCGTTCAGCTTCTCATACAACTCGATCTCTTCCCGCGTAAAGCCCTCGTACCGGATCTGTTCCAGATCGCATAATAAAAACATCAGTTCCGACATCACGCTTTCCGCTTCATGCGTCACCACGTATTCCTTCTCTTTGGTCTTCCGTTTCTTTTCCGGATCCGTTTCCTTTTTCCTGTCTTTGTCCCCCGTTTTGTCCTTCTCCGCAGCCGCGATCATTTCCCTGGCAAGAAGCCTCTTCCCCGAACCGGACAGCTTTCTCCCGGAAATATTCAGAACGTCCGCGATTTCCTGACGAGTACAGTTTTTGTGGGGCTGGCTCAAATAATAAAGCAGCTTCACGTCATCCGTCGTCAGATCACTCTTCTGCGCCGCGATATTAAACAGTTTCTCCAGCAGTTTCCTTTCCTGGTAACTGTCAAAAAAGAGCCCTTTCCCTTCCAGCACGCCTTCACTTACTCTCGTTCTCTCATTTCCAAGCCGAAAGCTTCCCTGGATACCCGGCGGAGATACGCTCCCGTCGCTGGCAATATCGAACAGGAACCGGTAGACATCCCCTTTCCTTTTTTCATAATCCGTATCATCAAAGACATTCTTGTAAAAATCATTGTAAGACATGAAGACCCGCCGTTTCATCTGGATCGTCTTTCTCACGCTGGTCCCCTGCGAAACCAGGGAGCCCTTTGTCTTTACATAATAATATACCGGAATTTTTAACGCGTAGATCCGGCCGGTATGCCGGACGTAATCCAGATTAAAAATGAAATCCTCCGACCAGCTGACGGAATTATCCATTCGGATCCGGTACGCTTCGATAATGGAACGCTTATAGAATTTATTCCACAGAACCCCGTAATAGAAATCCGCCGGCTTCTGCATCATTAGGAGAGCATAATCCAGCCGCTCCATGACCCCTTCCTCTTCTATGCTCCCCTTCTGCGAAACGCGCTCTCCGATCACCCTGTAAAAATCGGCAATAACCATATCGCAGTCATTCTCCGTGGCCGACCGCATGAAAAATCCCGTTGCCTCCGGCGTGATCCAGTCGTCGCTGTCCACGAACTGCAGATATTCCCCTCTCGCCATCGCGATCCCCCGGTTGCGGGTATCGGAAACTCCCGTGTTTTCCTTATGCAGCACCCGGATACGCCCGTCCTTTTCCGCGTAAGCGTCACAAATGGCCCCGGAAGAATCCGTACTTCCGTCGTCCAGTAGAAGCAGTTCAAAATCCTTGTATTTCTGATTCAGAATACTGTTTATACACCTGTCAATCGTTTTTTCGGCATTATAAACCGGAACAATAATGCTTACTGCCGGCATCTTCTTTCTGATCTCCTTTGCTGATGTTCGAAAAGTCCTTTCCCCCGCCATATAGATATTAGACTTTTTTCAGCCTTTCTTCAACCTCTAATTAACAAAAATTGCTTCCCGCGCCCCGAACACGGAAAGAACGCCCCTCCGGCCGGCGGGACGTTCCATAAAATTTTATATTATCTTTTTCCCGGTTTTTGTATTCCCTGCTGCCGTATCCTCATCAGCTTCTGTTCTGCTGTGCCACCAGCTGCTCGGCCCCGTACTTTTTGCGCAGGGCCGGTTTTTCAATCTTTCCGGTAGCGTTGCGCGGAACATCGGCGAAAATAATCTTCTTCGGCCGTTTATAGCGCGGCAGCCCCATGCAGTATTCCTCAATCTCTTCCTCGGTGCACTCCATCCCTTCTTTGACGGAAATAATCGCGCCGGCAATCTCGCCCAGACGCTTATCCGGCAGCCCGATAACCGCCACATCCTTCACTTTCTCATAGGCACTCAGGAAATTCTCGATCTGCACCGGATAAATGTTCTCGCCGCCGCTGACAATAACGTCCTTCTTGCGGTCCACCAGGAAAATAAATCCGTCCTCATCCTGCATAGCCATATCGCCCGTATAGAGCCAGCAGTCCTTCAGCGTCTCGGCCGTTGCCTTGGGATCGTTATAATAGCACGTCATGACGCCCGGTCCCTTGACGCAGAGTTCCCCCACGCTGCCCTGGGGAACTTCCTGATCGTGCTCATCCACGATCTTGCAGGACCAGCGGTACCCGGGAATACCGATCGCGCCCACTTTATGAATATTCTCCATGCCCAGATGGACGCATCCGGGACCGGTAGACTCAGACAAACCGTAATTGGTGTCATACTGATGATGCGGGAAATACTCTTTCCACCGCTTAATCAGGGACGGCGGCACCGGCTGCGCGCCGATATGCATCAGTCTCCACTGATCCAGTTCGTAATCTTCCAGTTTAATATCTCCGCGATCCAGACTGTCCACTATATCCTGCGCCCACGGTACCAGCAGCCACACAATCGTGCAGTGCTCCTTTGACACCGCGTCCAGAATAATTTCCGGCGTCGTGCCTTTCAGAAGAACGGCCCTGCTGCCCGCGCAGAGACTCCCCATCCAGTGGAACTTCGCTCCCGTATGGTACAGCGGAGGAATACACAGGAATACGTCGTCCCTGCTTGTCGCGTGGTGCTTCTGCTCCATCTGGGCCGCCTGCAGCAGGCTCTCGTGATTATGCAGGATCGCCTTGGGGAACCCGGTGGTCCCCGACGAGAAATAGATCGCCGCGTCGTCCTCGTCTTCCAGCCGGATTAACGGGGCCTGACTGGAACAGTCCGCCACCATTTCGCGGTAACTCTCCGCGAACGTGGGGCACCCGTCGCCTACATAGATCAGCAGGCGTCCCCTGCTCAAATCTTCCTCAATGCTCTCGATGCGCCCAATAAATTCCGGCCCGAAAAACAGAACCTGCACTTCCGCCAGATCCGCGCAGTATTTGATCTCGTCCGCGGAAAAGCGGAAATTGAACGGCACCGCGATCGCGCCGGTTTTCAGAATGCCGAAATAAATCGGCAGCCATTCCAGGCAGTTGAACATCAGGATCGCCACGCGGTCCCCTCTGCGCACCCCGCGGCCAAGCAGCATATTCGCCACACGGTTCGCCTTCTCATCAAAAATACTCCAGGTAATCTCTCTGCGGTACGGCGTCGAAGATGTCTGCTGCACCAGATCATACTCTTTCCAGGTAGTTTTCCTCTTATCGACCATGGTCGGGTTCAACTCTACGAGCGCGACTTCATCGCCGTAAAGCTTATGGTTCCGTTCCAGCAAATCTGTGACTGGCATAGGCTGATTCTTCCTCTCTCCCGATATGCGGATTTTTTTCAAATATGCGGGTTCTTCTTTTTCAAATACACGGGTTCCTCTTTCGCAGTTTAAAAGTTTTATGCTTTTTATGTTTTTCCTGCTGAAGCGTCCGATGTAAAAATACCACACATCCCGCGAAAAGTCAACAAAGGTTGACTTTTTAAAACAATCCGCTATAGTAGAGATAACAGTTCTGACACCTGTTCTCACATCGGAGGCGGCATCCATGAAAAAAATCATTCTCACCGGCGGCGGCACCGCCGGACACGTAACACCCAACCTCGCCCTGATCCCTTCCCTCAGGGAACGCGGATATGAAATCCGATATATCGGCTCCTATCAGGGAATCGAGAAAAAACTGATCGAAGAAGCGGGGATCCCCTATGACGGCATCTCCTCCGGCAAACTGCGCCGTTATTTTGATCTGAAGAACTTTACCGATCCTTTCCGGATCCTGAAAGGATATACGGAAGCCCGCCGCCTCCTGAAACAATACAAACCGGACGTGCTGTTTTCCAAGGGCGGCTTCGTATCCGTGCCGGTCGTGTTTGCCGCCCGGCATTACCATATCCCGACAATCATCCACGAATCGGATATGACTCCCGGTCTGGCCAATAAACTGTGCATTCCTTCCGCAAAAAAGGTTTGCTGCAGTTTCCCGGAAACCATGGCCTGTCTCCCCCGGGAAAAAGCGGTCCTGACCGGATCTCCCATCCGCCGGGAACTGCTGGAAGGCGACCGCCTTTCCGGTCTCCGATACGCGCGTTTAACCTCCGATAAACCGGTTATACTGGTCATCGGCGGCAGTCTGGGCGCCGTATCCGTCAACAACGCGATCCGGAACCTTCTTCCCGAACTTCTGAAAACGTTCCAGGTAATACACATCTGCGGAAAGGACCACCTGGACGGAACTCTGGACGGCGTAAAAGGCTATGCGCAGTATGAATATGTGGACGAACCTCTGAAACACCTGTTCGCCGCCGCCGATCTGATTGTATCCCGGGCCGGCGCCAACTCCATCTGTGAGATCCTGGCCCTTCGCAAGCCCAACGTCCTGATTCCCCTGCCCGCCTCCGCCAGCCGGGGTGATCAGATTCTGAACGCCCGCTCTTTCGC
>CAZPGD010000046.1:5528-8599 GCA_964585865.1 uncultured Hungatella sp.
AACAGGGCTTCAGCACGGTACTGGAGGAAGAATCCATGACCGGCGAAACGCTGCTGCGGGCGATCACCGATACCTATACGCGGCGCGGCGAATCCATCCGCTGCATGAGCCGCAGCCCTCTGCACAACGCGATCCAAACGATTGTGGAACTGATTGAAGAATGCGCGGCGGAATAATTCTGCGCGTTTCCCTGCCCGCTCCGTTCCCTTTGTCAGGCCGTCCCCGGATTCTCCATCCAGTCATACAGGCGTTTCCGGATTCTGGAAACCCGCATCCTGCAGGCCGGGACGGAGATTCCCAGACGCCGGCTGACTTCCTCAACGGAACGTTCCTCAATCAGACAGAGCACCGCCACTTTCTGCATATCATAACTCATCGCGGCGATTCCTTTCCGGATCCGGGCCAGCATCTCCTGATTCTCCAGGCGCTTTTCGATATCCACGGACATGGCGGTTCCCATGAGACTGAATTCGCTTTCCTGCAAAAAATCCTGTATGCTGACATTCGGGTGCCGCTGCCTGTCCCTGAAATGGTCGATACACCGATTATAAAGAATCTTCAAAAGCGTCGCCTTTATCCGTCCCGCGCTCCAATCCGCGAACTCGTCCCCGTAAGCCTCCATAAACGCGCAGAAAGTATCCTGCACGATATCGTCCGCCTCTTCAGACAGAATTCCCCTGCCATATGCCGCAGAACGGAGAACCCCATGATAATCTTCATATAATGCCTGCAACAATTCCCTCTGTCTCTGCCGCATCATATATCCCTGCCCCTATAATGAATTGTATTCTTCGCCTCCGGAACGGCTCTTTTTGCCTCGCGGCGGAGCAATCCGTGGGCTTTCATCCATGGTGGTGCGCCGCGAATGCGGCGCATGAGTGTTACTCTCTTTGTTCCCGCAGCTGCTCTCTCACCGCCTTTACAATCTGTTCTTTCTCCTCGTCTTCCAGCGTTCCCGGCTCCCAGGCCACAATCCTGGGACCTCCCTGATAACGCGGAATGATATGCACATGAAAATGCTTCACGGTCTGCCCGGCCGCCTCGCCGTTGTTCTGCACCACGTTAAACCCGGCGCAGCCCAAAGCCCTGGTCATGGCCGCACCCATTTTCCCGGCAAGCGGAAGCACTTTCGCCGCCACGGCATCATCCAGTTCCGTGAGATCCGCGTAATGTTCCTTCGGCAGTATCAGGGCATGTCCCCTGGTAGCCGGTCCCAGATCCAGTATTACCCGAAATTCCTCATCTTCATAAAGAGTCGCCGCGGGAACCTGCCCTCCCGCAATTTTGCAAAAAATACAGTCGTCTTTCATTCTGTTCCCTCCTGGTATGCTTAATATCTTATCAAAGGAAGCCGTTTCAGTCTTCCGCGATATTCTTCGGCCTGCGGTACAAAACCATTCCCGTCAGAACCCCGATAACCAACCCGGCCACATGGGCCGCGTTGTTCACGCCGCCGCTGGTAAATCCGAAATACAGCGAAATGACGATCAGCACCACCAGCTGACGGGAACTTAAATCTTCCAGTCTCCCCCGGTTTGCCAGCACCGCGTAAAGCAGTCCTCCGATCACGCCGAACACCGCCCCGGATGCCCCGGCCGATACAACCGTCACCGAACGGAACCAATCGAAAAGAAGAGAAACCAGATTCGCGCCTATTCCGCATATCAGATAAAAAAGAAGATAGCGGACGCTGCCAAGGGCCCGTTCCAGATTGTCTCCCAGAACATACAGAACCAGCATGTTATTGATAATATGACCGATCCCGAAGTGCATAAAGACCGCCGTCAAAAGCCGCCAATACTCCCCGCGCAGTACAGCCGGCAGGAACAGCGCCCCGTGCATGATCATGAACCCGCTGTCCTCTGTCGTTCCAATCAGTTCCAGATATCCGAAATATATGAAATTAATCGCTATGATCGTAAGGTTGACATAAGCGATCCGGCCGCTGTTCCTGCTTCCCATATCGACGCTCCTTTTTGCATCTCTATCATAGCATAATCCGGTCTGTTTGTTAAGCGGGAATATGCCGACAAAATGTCGCCCTGCCGGGGACGGCGCGCCACGCTCTGACAGAGACAACGTGCCGCATTTTGTCAGAAACAGGGCATCATGTCCTGTCAGAGGCAGCGTGCCCTATCCTGTTATAAGACAGCGCGCCGCATACCGGCGGAAACAACTTGCCGCATCCTTCCAAAGACAGCATGACGCTCCTGCCGAAAAAAACGTGCCGCGCTCCGATGGAAACAACATGCCGCGTCACGGCGGAGGAGGTATATCTTGCCTTACCGGAAACAGAAGGGAATATCGGCAATCCCGACGCGGTCCCCTGTCTCAATCTTCACCGTTTCATTGGCCTCAAGCGCCCTGCCGTTAACCGACGTCCCGTTTGTGGAATTCAAATCCGTCAGCCAGTACGCGCCATCCCGGCGGTCGATCCTGGCATGGAGACGGCTGACCGTATCCCGTTCCAGAATATAATCCGCCAGGTTCTCCTGTTTCCCAATCAAAAATGGGTAATAGGAAATCCGAATATCCTCAGACTGCCCGTCTTCGGCAGCCAGCCGCCGCAAATCCTCTTGATCCGGTTTGCTCCAGAGCAGCCTTGTATGACTGTCCTCCGGAAAAGGTTCCTGCACGGTCAGCGGCGGATCGGACATCTTCTCCGGCGGTTCTTCCGGGGGAAGTTCTTCCGCAAACACCATTTCCCAGGATTCTTCCTGAAAATTCCGCGTCTCGTCCCCCAGAACGTCCGCATTCTCCGCGTCTCTGCCTCTGTACACGATAAAAAGCCCGGCCCCTCCCAGCACAGCGGCCGCGGCGGCCGCGCCGATCCCTGTCAAACCATAGGTCCGAACCGCTTCCATGCCGCCCCACAGCCATAATCCTGCCGCGGCCAGAACCGGCAGGAGAAGCAGAACGGCCAATCGCCTGATGAACGACCTTATCCCCGCCGGTTCCCGTTCCTCTTCTCCGCTTCCTTCTTCTCCGTGAGAACCCCTCCCGCTGGCCGGCACTCGGTTCTCGCCGTATTCTGTTTCACCGCCCGGCCCGCGGTTCCTGCCGTACTCCGT
>CAZPGD010000047.1:0-5111 GCA_964585865.1 uncultured Hungatella sp.
CGCGCTCCCCGCTTCCGCCGCCAAAACCGCTGCCGGACGAACCGACCGCAAAACCGGCTCCGTTTCCGGACGAACCGGCCGGAGACGCGTCCCCCGTAACGCGCTCCCCGCTTCCGCCGCCAAAACCGCTGCCGGACGAACCGACCGCAAAACCAGCCCCGCTTCCGGACGGACCGGCCGGAGACACGTTCTCCGCGGCGCGGTTCCCGCTGTCAGGCGGACCGGCCGGAGACGCGTCCCCCGCGGCGCGCTCCCCATTGTCAGGCGGACCGGCCGAAAGCGCGTCCCCCGCGGCTTCCGCCTCCCTGCGGCGCAGCAGCGACGCGGCGTGAACGGTTTTGCCGCCCGGCGCCGCGCAGACGTCCAGCACGATATCGGAAGCCCGGATACCGGCGGCCGCGGCCACGCAGGAAGACGTGAAATCCTGCGCCATGACCCATCCTTTCTGAAAAGCTTCCAGCCGGTCCGGCGCGTCCGCCCGCGTCAGATACAGGCAGTCCTCCGAAAACGGGTGCCGCTCCGCAAGGACCCCCTGCCCGCGCAGACTGCCGATAATCTCTTCCGCGGGAGCCAGATCCGTATTGCAGCGGACGCACAGGGGCCGCTCCGCAAGCGACGCCCGCATCATCGCGGCCGCCGCGGCCGCTCCGTACTCCCGCTCCCACATGCGGATCAGCCAGTCGGGCATGGAGTACCGCACGGAGTCGTCCGGAAATTCCAGCCGCTCCTTCTCGCGGGAAATATTTCGCAAAAGGCCGTTCACGAAGCCCTTCAGCCCTCCGAAACGTCTTTTCTCCGCCAGTTTCACCGCCTCGTCGCAGACGGCGCGGTCCGGCACCCGGTCCATATAAAGGATCTGATAGACCGACATGCGCAGAAGCGTGCGGATCAGCGGCTTCATTTTCTCCGTCTTCGTAACGGAATAACGGTCCAGGACAAAATCGATCCGCATCCGGTACCGCAGCGTGCCTTCCACCGTTCTTGTGATAAAGGCGCGGTCCTGCCGGCTCAGGTACCCGTATTTCCCGAGAGCCTGCCCGAGCGCCTCATGACTGAAAACGCCCCGTTCGAGGATTTCCATCAGGATGTCAAGGGCCAGTTCCCTCGCGCTTACCGATTTTTCCTCACTCACTGTCTCTCCTTCCGAAGAGTATCACCAGCCGCAGAAGCTGCAGGATCGATCCCATCGCGCTGGCCACGTAGGTCAGGGCCGCGGCCCCCAGCACCTTTTTGGTGTACCCCACCTCGTCGCCGCTCAGGATGCCCACGCTGTCCAGAAGGGTGACGGCCCGGCGGGAAGCGTTGAACTCCACCGGAAGGGTAATCAGCTGGAACAGCACAACCAGCACGAACATCCAGATTCCCAGCGTGACGATCGGGCTCCCGAAGCCGCCGATCAGCAGGCCGATGAAAATCAGCGGCCAGGACAGCTTGCTGCCGAAATTGACCACCGGCACAATCGCCGTCCGCAGCTTAAGCGGCAGATAGGACTGGTCGGCCTGCATGGCGTGCCCGCACTCATGGGCCGCCACGCCGAGCGCCGCCACCGACGCCGAGTCGTAGACCCCGTCGGACAGGTTCACCGTTTTCGTCCGGGGATCGTAATGATCCGTCAGCTGCCCCTTTACGTGGCGGATTGTCACATCGTAGATACCCTGCGAGCGCAGAAGCCGCTGCGCCGCCTCCGCGCCCGTCATGCCGGTCATGCTGCGGACTTTCGAATATTTCTGAAAGGTACTGTTCACCCGCGCCGACGCCCACATCGACAGCACCGCGCCGATCAGCACCAGAAGGATCGTCGGGTCGAAACCGTATCCGTAATATCCCATTCTTTCTTCTCCTCTCTCCCTGACGGGATCCCGTCAGCCGTTCTCTTTCGCCGCCTTCGTAAATACCGTGCCCGGCTCCACCGGGTACCCGCGCAGAAACGCGTCCGCGCTCATGCATTTCTTTCCCTCCGGCTGCAGTTCCGTCAGCGCCAGGGTTCCCTTCCCCGTCTTTACGTACAGGGACCCCTTGTCCGCGAGGACCGCCTGTCCGCAGATTCCCTCATATTCGCGGGGAATTACCCGGGCCTTCCGGATCTTTAACGTCTTCCCCTTCCAGCCTGTGTACGTGCCCGGCCACGGATCCAGTCCCCGGATCAGCCGTTCGATGGCCTCCGCGTCCATCGTCCAGTCGATATCCCCCATGGCTTTCGTCAGCATTTTCGCGTAGCTGGCGCCCTCCTCCGTCTGGGGCGTGCGGACGGCCGTCCCGTCGCCGATCTTTCGCAGCGTGGAGAGAATCAGTTCCGCTCCCGCCAGGCTCAGCTTGTCGTGCAGGCTCCCGCCGGTCTCCCGCGGATCGATGGGAACCTTCGTTGTTTCCAGAATATCCCCCGTGTCCAGGCCCGCGTCCATCATCATGGTCGTCACGCCCGTCTCCTTCTCCCCGTTTATAATCGCCCACTGGATGGGGGCGGCGCCGCGGTAGGCCGGAAGCAGGGACGAATGAACGTTAACGCACCCGAACGGCGGGATGTCGAGCACGGCCTGCGGCAGAATCTGCCCGAACGCCGCCACCACGATCACTTCCGGCCGCAGGGACCGCAAAACCTCGATAAACTCCGGCGTCCTCACGCGGACCGGCTGATAAACCGCAAGCCCCAGTTTCAGAGCCGTTTCCTTGACCGGCGGCTCCCGGAGCGCTTTCCCCCGTCCCCCGGGCCTGTCCGGCTGCGTCACCACGCCGGCTATCTGATGGCCGCCGCGCGCCAGCGCTTCCAGTACCGGAACGGCGAAACCGGGCGTACCCATAAAAACAATCCTCATGCCTCCTCCTCTTCCGCTTCCGCATTGTCATGAAGGCCGTCCTCCGCCAGTTCCACATAGAGTTTCCCCCGCAGATGGTCGATCTCATGGCAAATGCACCTGGCCAGCAGATCCTCGGCCTCTAACGTAAACACTTCCATATTTTCATTAAGGGCTTTCACCTTCACCTTCTGCGGCCGCGTCACCACGCCGTATTTTCCGGGAACGCTTAAGCAGGCTTCGTTGCCCGTCTGGCTCCCTTCCTCCTCAAGGATTTCCGGATTGATCAGCACATACTGCTCGCCGTCGTCCACGTCGATCACCACGATCTGTTTCAGGACCCCCACCTGGGGAGCCGCGAGGCCCGCGCCGTTGCTCTCGTACATGGTTTCAAACATATCCCCGATCAGCTGCCGGATACGGGGCGTCATCAATCTTACCGGCTTACATTTTTTTGTCAGAATGTCGTCGCCTATGGTCCTTACATTGCGGATCGCCATCTTCTCCTACCTCTCTCATCCTTACGCGAAATCAAACTGCGTCGTCACGCGGCCGGCCCACGCGGCCGCTTTGTGCGACTGTTCCAGTTTGTCCCTGATCCGTACCAGTATATCATAATTTTTATGTTTCAAATATAAAATTTTTCTATAAATATCATTAACTTTATATACCGGGGCCTCCGCGGGGCCGATCAGTTCCAGTTCTCCGGCGGCGTCCGTCTCCATGACCCAGCCGTGAACCTGATCCATCGCCTCATCCAGGAGCCGCTCGTCGCGGCAGGACATGCACACCGACAGCATCTCGTACTCCGGCGGATAATGGAGCACCTGGCGGTAGGCCAGCTCCTTCCGGTAGAACGCTTCGTAATCCTGCCGGGCCGCGCAGACGATGCTGTAATGTTCGGGACTGTACGTCTGGATAATTACCCGGCCTTCCCGGCGGTCCCGGCCGGCTCTTCCCGCCGCCTGTGTCAGCAGCTGGAACGTCCGCTCGCCGCAGCGGAAATCGGGCGCGTACAGGGACAGATCCGCCGCCAGGATCCCCACCAGCGTCACCCGCGGGAAATCGTGGCCTTTTACGATCATCTGTGTCCCCACCAGAATATCCGCCTCCCCGTCGGCGAAAGCGGACAGGATCTCCTCGTGGCCGCCCTTCCTCGACGTGGTGTCCAGATCCATCCGCAGGACGCGGGCGCGGGGGAACATCTGCCGTGTCAGTTCCTCCACCTTCTGGGTCCCGGTCCCGAAAGCGGCGATATAGGGCGAACCGCAGGAGGGGCATTTCTTCGGCGTCGGGATCTGATAATTGCAGTAATGGCAGACCAGACGGCCGCCGCGGTGAAGCGTCAGCGTCACGTCGCAGTGCGGGCATTTGACCGCCTCGCCGCAGGAGCGGCAGGAAACGAAATTCGCGTAGCCCCGGCGGTTCAGAAACAACATGATCTGATTGCCTTCCCGCAGTTCCCGGTCCATGGCGGACCGCAGGGTCCTGCTGAAAACCGAGCGGTTCCCGTCCCGCATTTCCGCGCGCAGATCTACCACCTGCACGCGCGCCATGCGGCTGTCCCGCTTCGCCCTCTCCGGCAGGCGGTAAAGGGCGTACCGGCCCGACAGCGCCCCGGAATATGCCTCCAGAGAGGGGGTGGCCGACCCCATGACCAGCGCCGCGCCGGCAAGTTCCGCCCGTTTCTCCGCCACCTGCCGGGCGTGGTAGCGCGGGGAGAGTTCGCTCTTGTAGGCGGTTTCGTGCTCCTCGTCGAGAATAATGAGACCCAGTTCCGTAAACGGGGTGAACAGCGCGGACCGCGGGCCGATCATGACACTTGCCTGGCCCGTCCTCGCCCGCTCAAACTGGTCATAGCGCTCCCCCGCGGAAAGCCGGGAATTGACCACGGCGATCCGGTCGCCGAACCGGCGGTAAAATCGGAGAACCGTCTGATAGGTCAGCGCGATCTCGGGGATCAGGACAATCGCCTGCTTCCCCCGCGACAGCACGTGGCCGATCATTTCCATGTACACTTCCGTCTTGCCGCTGCCGGTGACGCCGAAAATCAGGGAGGGGCGCCGGTCGCCGCCGTCGTAGCGCCGCCGGAAATCCTCCGCGATGGCGCGCTGAGCGGGATTCAGGACCGGGACGGCGCCGGCAGCCGTCCGACTGCCCCCGGTACCCGCCGGACTGCCCCCTGCGTTCGGCGTTTCCGCCCCGGTACTCTGTGTGCAGGCGCCGGTATACGGTTGGATGCTGCCGATGCCCGGTTTATCGCCCCCGGCACCCGGTTTGCAGGCGCCGGTGTACGGTTGGATGCTGCCGATGCCCGGT
>CAZPGD010000047.1:5121-8575 GCA_964585865.1 uncultured Hungatella sp.
CAGCATCGGCTTTAACGTGGCCGCCGAAAGGTTCATATGGCGGACCGCGACCGTATAGGGGATCCGCGGATTCTCCTCAAAGGCGCGCAGGAGCCGCTCCCTGGCCCGATATTTCTTCGCCGCGGCCTCGCGGACCGCGTTTTCCAGTTCTTCCTTCCCCAGCCTGCAGACCAGACAGCGGTCCTCCCGGCGGCGAACCGCCTGCTTCACGGGAAGCACGGTTTTCAATGCCTGGTTCATGGTGGACCCGTAGCGCTCCTTCATCCACCTGGCCAGTTCGATCAGCTGCGCCTCCGCGTCCACGCTTCCCTCCGCGAGACCGGCGATGTCCTTGATCCTGCTTTCCTCCCAGCGGGCCTGCTCCGTGACCTCCACCACATACCCGTTCCGCAGACGGTTCCCCGCCCCGAAGGGGATCCGCACCCGCACGCCCGCCCGGATGCTGTCTTCCATTCCGGCCGGGATCCGGTACTGGAACGTCCGGTCAACATTCTCGTGGGAAATGTCAATGATGATACTGGCATATAACATGCTCTGCCGTTTCTCCTAATTTCATGCTGTTGGAACCCTTAAAGAGAATACAGTCCCCGTCCCGGAGATTTGTAAGGATCCAGGCTTCCATCTCCTCTTTCCGGGACTCGTCAAAATGGCGGACCGCCAGACCGGGACGGACCGTGAGCGCCCCCTTTCCGATCTCCTCCGCCAACTCCCCGAAGGTAATGAGCAGATCGACCGGACGGCCGCCCGCGTACTCCCCGATCTCCCGGTGGTAGCGGGCGCTGTCAGGCCCCAGTTCCTTCATATCGGCCAGCACCGCGATCCGCCGCGTGCAGTTCTCCGCCGACGAAAGGATGTCGATGGCCCCGCGCATGGAAACGGGATTGGCGTTATAGCTGTCGTCCATCAGCGTGACGCCGCCCAGCTTATAAATCTGGTCCCGTCCCTTGATTCCCCGAAACTCCCCCAGCGACCGCGCCGCGGCCCGCAGGGGAACGCCGAACAGATCCGCCGCCGCCATGGCCAGAACCGCGTTCGGCACCTGATGCGCTCCCGGGACGCCGAGCCGCACGGGAACGCCTCTGATTTGAAAAGAGGCGTACCCGTTTCGCATAACGATTTTCTCGGCACGGTAATCGCAGTTCTCCCCCGTTCCGAAAAAAACCGCGCGGAAACCGGGCCGGGCCTTCACATTCTTCAGAAGCGGATCGTCCCCGTTCAGCAGCAGGACCCCGCCTTCCTTCAAACCGTCCTGGATCGTCAGCTTTTCGCGGAGAATATTCTCCTGCGAACCGAGGTGCTCCAGGTGGACGGGACCGATATTGGTGACAGCCGCCACATCCACCCGGGCCATGCGGGCGATAACGGTCAGTTCGCCCGGTTCGCTCATGCCCAGTTCAATGACGCCGGCCTCGTCCTCCCGGGAAATATCCGTCAGCGTTACCGGCACGCTCACCTGGCTGTTGCGGCTGCCGGCCGTTTTAAAGACGCGCAGCCCGCCGGAGAGGGCCGCCGCCGTCATTTCCTTCGCCGTGGTCTTGCCCACGCTGCCGGTAATCCCGATCAGGGGCAGATCCAGCCGCGCGCGGTATGCCCGGCCGATGGCCTGCAGGGCAGTTTTCGTATCCTCCACCCCGATCCAGGCGCGGCCGTAACCGGGCGTTCTGTCCTCCCCCGCCGGAACCGGCTGTTTCCCTTCTCCCGTCCCGTGCTCACCGGTCAGCGCCGCGACGGCTCCGTTGTCAAAAGCCTGCCGGATGAAGCGGTGGGCGTCCGTCTTTTCGCCGACCAGGGGCACAAACAGATCGTTTCCCCGCATGGAACGGGAATCCAGACTGATGTGCTCCGCCGGCGTGTCCGGATCCCCGCAGAGCAGCGTGCCGCCGCAGAATTCCACCAGATCCCTTACCGTAATGTCCTGCATGGATTTTCCTGCCCTTCCAGTTTTTTAAACACTTCCTCGATCACGTCCCGGTCCCGGAAAGGATAGCGGACGCCGTTGATCTCCTGATAGTCCTCGTGGCCTTTCCCGATTACCGCGATCATATCGCCCGGCCGGGCGTTCACGATGCTGTACTCGATGGCTTCCCTCCGGTCCGGGATCTCCACGAAGGCGCCGTTCGTTTTCTCGATGCTGCCGCGGATGTCGGCCAGAATATCCTCAACCTTCTCATAACGGGAATTATCGGCCGTCAGAATACACAGATCCGCCAGTTCGCCGCCGATCCGGCCCATATCGTAGCGCCGGTCCTTCGAACGGTTCCCGCCGCAGCCGAATACGCAGACAAGACGCTTCGGACGGTATTCCCGCAGCGTGCGCAGAAGGCTTTCCATGCTGACCGCGTTGTGCGCGTAATCCACCAGCACCGTGCAGCGCTCCGACGCGTGCACAATCTCCATGCGTCCGTTTACGTAAAGATGCTCCAGCGCGTGGCGGACACGCTCTTTCGGTAAATCGAAAAAGCTGCAGAGGGAAAGCGCGGACAGCGCGTTGTAAACATTAAAGCGGCCGGGGATATTGACCCGCGCTTCCAGATCGTACCGCCCTTCCACCCTGAAATCAAGCCCCACGAAATCCGGCTCCGTCACATAGCGGATATCCTTCGCCATGAAATCCGCTTCCCCGTCCAGCGAATACGTATAGATCCGGCGGTTCTCCTTACGCGTCACCTGCGCCATGATCGCGTCAAAATGTTCGTCGTCCCGGTTGAGCAGGCCCACTTCGCAGATGTTCAGCATCTGGCTCTTGTAATACAGGTATTCCTCAAAATCAGCGTGCTCGCCGGGTCCGATATGGTCCCTGGACAGATTGGTGAACAGCCCGTACGCGAACGGGATCCCGTCCACGCGGTGCATTTTCAGTCCCTGCGAGGACACTTCCATTACCATGTACTCGCACCCGGCCTCCGCCATACGGGCGAAATACCGGTGAAGTTCATAGGACTCCGGCGTCGTGTTCAGCGTGGGATACGTTTCATCCCCGATCACGGCCCCCACGGTGCCGATCATCCCCACCTTTTTGCCGGCCGCCTCCAGAATCGCCTTCACCATGGCGGCGGTGGTGGATTTCCCCTTGGTCCCGGTTATGCCGATGCACACCATTTGGTTTGCCGGATAACCGAATCTGGCCGCGGACAGACGGGCCAGAGCCTGGCGGGAATTGTCCGTCCGGAACACGGATACGGACTCCGGTACGGCGCCCAGTTCCGCGTCCGTCAGATCCCGTTCGATCACCAGCGCGCGCACGCCCTTCGCAATTACCTCCGGAATGTACGCGTGGGAATCCCGCCTGGAACCGGTCATGCAGACAAAGACCGCTCCCGGCTCCGCCTTCCGGGAGTCGTAGACGACTTCCGTCACCTCCGCTTCCGGCTCTCCTTGTACCAGTCTCACGGGAATCTCCGCTAAACTCTCCCTGACTTTCATCTTCCCCTCCACGGTCTGCGTTTTATTCTCC
>CAZPGD010000048.1:0-8052 GCA_964585865.1 uncultured Hungatella sp.
GTGTTTCATCCCTTTTGGTGCCTTGGAGCGTAGCGGAAAGGAATGGTCATAAAAATAAATATGAATTAAAATGACTGGCCGCATCCATATTTCTTAAAATCATTTCAGCATACAGTCACATCGCCGCCCCGCCGGTCCAGATCCCGCTGAACCATTTCCAGGTAATGGACCAGCACGTCGCGGTGACGGCCGATCTTCCAGGAACGGTCCATTTCCTCGTAGGTGAAACTCTTGCGGCCGCCATCCTGCATCCGCTTCCAGAAACGGTACAGTTCGTCGAAAGGAATGTAATAGACTTCATCCACGGACGTCCAGTGCAGGATGATAAAGGCGACGCCTCCCTGCTCTTCAAATTCCCGCATGAAGCTTACCTGGTGCTCATGGACATTCTGAAGGGGGAAGGTGGCCGCCGCGCATTCTTTCGCGTCGAAGCAGACCGGGATCCCCTGCGCCACGCCGATATAATCGACGGTGCTCTTCTGGTCAAAATAGGCCAGCGTGATATGGCGGGTCTCTTTTTCAATCGTGATGGGGGTGATCGGCGTCGGCACCTTCTGGATCAGGGCCAGCTTTTTCTCCCGGTAAATCGCGTTGGAATGATTAATCATGTCCTCCAGCGTGGAGCCGCGGAGTCCCCTGGAATTCCATGTTCCCATATATTTCTCCCGTGTTTTCCCTGCGCGGAACCTATATGGTGCCGCGTCCCGCAAACAGTCTGGCGAATTCTTCCGGCGGCGGCGCCGTAAAAGCCCTTCCGCCGAGGTACGCGAGCGGCTCGCGAAGTTCCGGAAAACGGATCCGGTAGGAATGGAGCATCTGGCGGCCGATCCCGAACCGGCTCTTCATCTCCCGGTTGATCTTTCGGTCCCCGTATTTGGGGTCGCCCAGAACGGGATGGCCCGCAAAGGCCAGATGCGCGCGGATCTGGTGGGTCCTGCCGGTAATCAGCGTCACCAGAAGAAGCGTACAGCGGCCGCTTTCGTCCGCGGCGACGGGTTCATACTCCGTCCGGATGGCGGAACCGTCCGGAACCGGATGGTCGAAAACCGTCACCCGGTTCGAAGCCTCGTCTTTCGTCAAATATCCTTCCAGAACCTGCCGCCCGGAGACCCTGCCCTTCACGGCGCACAGGTATTCCTTATGAATGTCCCGGCTCCGAAACATTTCCCCCAGAATCTGCAGGGCGGCCAGGGACTTTCCCGCCGCCACGAGGCCGCTTGTGTTCCGATCCAGACGGTTGCAGACGGAGGGACGGAACGTCCGCAGCTGCTCCTCGGTTATGCTGCCGTTGTCCAGCAGATGCGCGGTGACAAGTTCCGCCAGGGAAACGTCGCCCTCCTTCGCTTTCTGGGAAAGCATTCCCGCCGGCTTATTGATCAGAAGGATCTGGCTGTCCTCGTAAATAACGGCGCGGTCCGGAAGTTTCTCCCGCCCGTCCGGCCTTTCCGGGGAACCGCCCCCGCCGCGCGACGAGAATTTGCCGATCGTCTCGGCGGACAGAAAAAGCGTCACCCGGTCCCCTTCCGAGAGCCGCTCCGATCCGTCGCATTTTTTCCCGTTCAGAGTGATGTTCTTTTTCCGCAGCATTTTGTAGATAAAACTTTTCGGCGCCCGATCCAGGTATTTTCCCAGCAGTTTATCCAGCCGCTGCCCCGCCTCCTGGCGCCCCGCTGTCAAAGTCTCCATGCCTTCTTCCCCGCCCTGCCGGCCGGTTCTCCATGCTATTTCGCACGTCCGACGGCCGGCTCTCCATGACCTTTACACTGCCCTGCCATCCGGTTCTCCATGCATTTCGCACCGTCTTGTCGTCCGATTCTTCACAACCTCTGCAGTGCTCTGCCGGACGGTTCTTCATGCCTTTTACCCAATCCCGACAGCCGGTTCTCCATGACCTTCACACCGTCCTGTCGTCCGGTTCTTCACAACATTCGCACCGCCCTGCCGGCCGGTTCTCCATGACCTTCACACCGTCCCGCCACCCGCATTTTCACATCGACATCGAACGCAGCAGGGAGGCCGCGTCTTCCGCGCCCGCGTTGTCCCCGTATTCGGAAGCGGGCTTCAGCGCGCCCAGACGGCTGAGAAATACCTTCTCATCCGTGACAATCTTCAGATTCGGATCCAGATTGTTTGCCTTAAACGCCTCGTTCAGAGTTTTTTCCGCCTTTTTGACATCCGCCTTCCCGTTTGTGCAGTATGCGCAGATTCCCCGCGGATGGACCATCATGGCGTCAAACGGCAGGATCTGCTCTTTGGTCGTGACAATCAGATCATAGAGAATCAATCCCGTCTGCTCAAACGGAAGAATCTTCCGGTGAAATTCCTCGCCGGGCGTCCAGAAGCGCAGAGTGGCAAGGAACGGAGACGCCACATTGGCCGTCGGCAGCACGGAAAGGATCGCCATCAGGGTCAGAACATTTTTTGCCGCGCGGTTGTCCGTCCAGTTCCTGGCCAGAAGCTGGACAATGATCATGGCCGCCCCGAAAAGCACCTCGCCAAACTGGATCAGCTTCTGGTAATTCCGGTACCCGTATTCGCCTTTTTTCTTTCTCATTTTGTCCGGTTCTCCATCCGTTGTATTCCGCTCATGGCCCGCAGGATCCATTCATGGGGCACAATTTTCGTAAATACGTGAAACAGTTTCATCACGAAGCCGTAGACCGAAACGGACCGCCCCGCCATACTGTCGCGCAAAGCCTGCCGGACCACATATTCCGGTTTCGCCATCACAAGGTGCTTATAAATCGGGATCTTCCCGAAGTCCTTCACGGCCTTGAAAAACTCCGTTTTCACCGGTCCCGGACAGACGGCTGTCACGTAAATGCGCCGGTCCCGCAGTTCCTCTCCCAGCGCCCTGCTGTAACTGAGCACGAATGCCTTTGTGGCCGCGTAGACGCCGAAACCGGGCTGCGGCAGGAAAGCGGCCGCCGACGCGAACTGGATGATGCGCCCGTTTTCCTCCATATAAGGAAGCACGATCCGGGTGACGGCGCACAGGGCCTCGCAATTCAGACGGATCATGCCATTCTCCGTCTCCGGGGAAAGTGCCCCGATCTTCCCCATTACGCCGGCACCGGCCGCGTTGACCAGGATTTTCACCCGCGGCTTTTCCGCCTCCAGCGCCTCGCGAATCCGTTCCCGTTCCTCCTGTTTTGTCACGTCAGCCGCAAAACAGCGGATCTTTGCCGGTATGCGGCCGCACAGTTCCTTCAGACGTTTTTCCCTCCGCGCAATCACCCAGATCTCGTCGATTCCCGCGAAGCGGTCCCCGATCTGGATGGCCATTTCCCTCCCCATGCCGGAGGACGCGCCCGTTACCACCGCGATTCTCACCACGCCGCCTCCTTCTTTTCTTCCGGGTTTTCGGACATCACCACGGACAATTCCCGGAAATCATGAATATAATCGTCCGCAAGTCTCATAATCTCTTCTTTCATGTGCTCCGCCGCCGGATCCGACACGGCGCACACCGTCATGCCGGCCCTTTTCCCGGCCAGGATACCCGCCGGAACGTCCTCAAATACCAGACAGTCCTTCGGCTCCACGCCCAGATCGGCGGCAACCTTCTGATAAATGGCGGGACTCGGTTTCCCTTCCTTTACCTCGCAGGCGGTCGTTACCGTTTGAAAATACGGTTTCAGACCCGTGGAAGTCAGCACCGCATCCACCATTTCGCTCCCGTTGCTGGTCGCGATCCCGCAGAGGATGCCGCGAGCGCGGGCATAGTCCAAAAGCTGTTTTGCCCCCGCCTTGGCCGGAACCTCATGGCGGTATTTGTCGATGGACATCTCCGTCCAGATCGCCTTGATCTCATCCAGTTCCAGCGGGAGACGGAACCGCTTTTGAAAATAAACGGCGGTCTCCGTAAAACTCATCCCCTCGATCTCCTTCTGTAAATCGTCCGGGCAGTCGTAACCGTACCGCCCCAGAAACGCGATATCGATGGACTTCCACATCCACATGGAATCAACCAGCGTTCCATCCAGATCGAAGATAAATGCCTTATATTGATCCAACTGTATCATAATATTTCTCCGTATATGCTTCTTTGGCGGCAGCGCAGGCCGCGGAAAACGGCGCCGTTTCTTCACGCTCCGTCTTCGCTTTTCCTTCCGCTTTCCTTCAATTCTCCTTCAGCTTTTCCAGTTCGTCTTCCGTCAGCGGCCTGTATTCCCCGGGCCGCAGGGCCGGATCAAGGCGCAGGCTCCCCATGGAAATCCGCTTCAGACGGACCACCCGACACCCCAAGACCGCGAACATCCGCTTTATCTGGTGGAATTTGCCCTCCCGGATCGTAAGAATTACGCGGGTTTCCGCGTCCGGCGCAGGCGATGTTTCCACGACCGGCGCAGATAGCTGCGTTTCCATGTCCGGCGCAGGCAGCGGTATTTCCGCCTCCGGCGTAAGCAGCGGCATTTCCGCACCCGGCGCAGGCAGCGGTATTTCTTCCTCAGGCGCGGACAACGACGTTTCCACTTCCGGCGCGGAAACGATTCCCCTCCCGCGCTCCGCACGCAGAATCTCCAGCCGCGCGGGCATGGTCCGCGTGCCGTCCTCAAGTACGATGCCTTCCTCGAACCGCCGCCGCGCGTCCTCCGGGAGCCGGCCGCGGACCACCGCGTAATACCGTTTGTCCACATGGCGCTTCGGCGACAGGAGCCGGTGGGCCAGATCCCCGTCGTTCGTAATGATCAGAAGTCCCTCCGTGTCGATGTCAAGCCTGCCGACCGGAAACAGATCCTTCCGCTTCCTGCCGTCAATCAGATCCGTCACGGTCCGGTGAATACGGTCCTCCGTGGCCGACACCACCCCCTGCGGCTTGTTCAGCATGTAATATTCCATTTTTACATAGCGTACCGGTTTCCCGTCAAAACATACCTGCCGGACAGACGGATCGATCCTCCGTTCCGTCCTGGTCTCCACCTCGCCGTCCACCTGTATCCGGCCGCTCTTCGCCGCCTCTTTGATCTGTCTGCGGCTTCCGAAGCCCATTTCCGTCAAATACCGGTCAATCCGATAGGTTTCCGCCATCACTGCCACCGCCATCCCGGTTCATACTTGTTTTTCAGCGTCCTGCCGTTCCCCTTGGCGAATCCCAGGCCGTATCCCTCTACGCAGACAAGGCACCAGCCATTCCGGTCCGCTTCCTCCTCCGTCAGGGCGATCGTCTCCCCTTTCAGATAGCGGACCACCCGCCCATCCCCGCGTTCCAGCGAAAAACTCTCGCGGCAGGTTCCCGCGTCCAGAAGCATGGCAAGAGCCTGGGAAGGTTCAAAACGGTTCTTTTTCACTTTGCCAAGCGCCAGCCCCGTCCGCAGATAGCGGATCCCCGGCGCGGGGCGGAAATCCGCCGGCAGGTAGCAGACCGCGTCGCCCAGACGCAGAAAACGCGCCGTGTCCCGATTCGACCGGAGATCGGCCAAAAATTCCGCCGGGCCGGAGGACTGCCCTGCCGCGTCCCGACCAATCTGCCCCGCCGCATTCCTGCCACCCTGTTCCGCCATGCCCCGGCTCACACGCTCCGCCGCGACCCGTTCTCCCCGCTCCACTTCCGTACATCCGTCCGCTTCGCGCCCGGCCTTCTTTTTCCGAAGCAGCGCCAGGAAATGTCCTTCCCCGCGGATCCGGTGGGGGTACAGGCGGAGGCAGCCGTTTAGGCCGTAACCGCCGCACGCACCCTCAAACAGCGGAAGCGGAACCGGTTCCATCTCCGGGCGCCGTTCCAGCAGCCAGCGAACCGTCTCCTCGTTTTCGAGAGGAGAAAACGTACAGGTCGAATAGAGGAGCAGACCGCCTTCCTTCAGCATCGCGGCAGCGGCGGAAAGGATTTCTCTCTGAACCGGCGCGTAATACTCCGGTCCCCGCTCCTGCCAGCCGCGTATCATCTCCGGGTGCCTGCGGAACATCCCCTCACCGGAGCAGGGAGCGTCCACCAGAATCCTGTCAAAATACGATTCATACACGGACGCCAGCTTCTCCGGCGCCTCGGCGGTGACACAGATATTGGGGATGCCGAACCGTTCCAGATTTTTCAAGAGGGCCCTTGCCCTGGAAACGCTGACGTCATTGGCAAGCAAAAGGCCCTTGCCCCCGAGCCTGGCGCCCAGTTCCGTACTTTTCCCGCCGGGGGCCGCGCACAGATCCAGAACGCGATCCCCGGGCGCCACCGGAAGAAACTGCGCCGGCGCCATGGCGCTCGGTTCCTGGAGATAATACAGGCCCGCATGGTAAAAGGGATCTCCGGAAAGCCGTTCCGGCCCTTCATAGTAATAACCGTCCGACGTCCAGGGAACCGGTTCCATCGGCGCCGCGAACGCTTTCATGGCTTTTTCGCGGCTCCATTTCCATGTATTGATACGCAGGGAAGACGGGCACGGCCGGTCAAAACTGGCGAGATAATCCGCGTACTCGCCGCCAAGCATGGTTTCCATCCGCCTCGTAAACTGTTCGGGAAGTTCCGCTTTCAATACCGTTCTCCTGTCTGTGCCCCGTCCGCGCCGTACCGAACCGCGCGTCACGGGATCCGTCCGCCGGGAATTAACGAAAAAAGCCGGATCGTTCATCCGGCTCTATGTGCTCTGAAAACCGGCACAGGCGGCTCTTGCGGATCTCCCGGCGGCGTCCCCTTTCCGCAGCCCGCGGCGGCGCCTTTTCCCGCAATCTGCAGCGGCGTCTCTTCCCGCATGGTCCGCGGCGATGTTTCCTCCCGCATAGTCCCGGCGGCGTCCCTTCCCGCAACTCGCGGCGGCGCCTTTTCCCGCAATCTGTGGCGACGTCTCTTCCCGCATGGTCCGCGGCGGCACCTCCTGCCGCACCGCGGCGCGGGAACCGTCCGCGCGGTTACTCCGAATACTCTTCTGCCGCGGCTTCCTCTCCCTGTTCCGGCTGCTGCGGGGAGAGCACCAGTTCGCTCCGGTTGTTCGTCACGATATCAAAACCGTCCTTCATGGCCGACATGAACGCGTCAAACCGGTTCTGGGCCGCGTCCACGGTAGAAGCAATGATATTCTGGACGCGGTTCAGCATATCATCCGTATATTGGATCGCCCCCTGGCGGATCGCGTTGGCGTCATTCACGGCCGAATCAAGGATCGCCTGCGCCTGGACGTTGGCGTCGTCAATGATCTGGCTGGCGGCCGCGTAGGCGGCCTGCGTGACCTCATGCTCGCTCACCATCTCGTCGGTCCGGTTCCTGGTCTCCTCAAGAAGGGCGTCCGCCTGGGCGTGGGCGTCATTCATGATGGCCTCCTGATTGCTGATCACCCGCTGGTACTGCTTGATCTCGTCCGGCACTCTCAGGCGCAGTTCGACCAGCATCTCCTCGATCTCTTCGCGGTTCACGAGAATATTTTTATTGGAAAACGGCGAAGTCTTGCACCCGTCGATATACTCCTCAATCTCTTCAATCAACTGTTCGATCCTGCTCATTTTTCCCTCCTGTTAATCGGTACCCGAAAATTTGGCCTTGATCTTCTCGGCAATCACCGGATGGACAAAGGCGCTGATATCACCCCCGTACATGGCGATTTCCTTCACGACGCTGGAACTCAGATAGGAATATCTCAAATTCGTAGTCAAAAAAATCGTATCGACTTCCGGCGCGATCACACGGTTGGTCTGCGACAGCTGCAGTTCATATTCAAAATCCGTCACGGCGCGGAGTCCCCTGATAATCACACCGGCATGATTCTTCCGCACAAAATCCACCAATAACCCCCCAAATGCCTGAACCTCCACATTGGGCAGGTGCCCGGTGACTTCCAGTAACATATTAACACGTTCTTCCACAGAAAACAACGGCGTTTTTGAATTATTATTTAAAACTCCCACGATCACACGGTCCATGATCGCCGCGCTCCGCTCAATGATATCGAAATGCCCGTACGTGACCGGGTCAAAACTGCCCGGATAGACCCCGGTTCTCATTCTGTTCGCTCCTCTTTAAAAATACGTGCTTATTCGTCTTATATTCCTTGATCCTGTCCACCGCGAAACCGCAGTCTGCGGCGCGGGACATATCCGTTTCCAGCGAAGCTTCCACGATCACGAGGG
>CAZPGD010000048.1:8062-8520 GCA_964585865.1 uncultured Hungatella sp.
TGTCCGCGTCCGCCAGGACGGATCCGCCCAAATACGCAAGCACCCGTTCTTCCCACTGCCGGTCATAGGGAGGATCCATAAAAATCACGTCAAACGCTTCGCCGCGGCTTTCCAGACGTTTGAGCGCCGCCATGATATCGAGCACCATGACCCGGCCCCGGTCCTCCAAACGGGTCGTCTTAAGGTTCCGGCGGATACAGTCCGCCGCCCGGGGATTCTTCTCGATAAATACCGCTTCCGCGGCGCCTCGGCTGAGCGCCTCGATCCCGATGCCCCCGCTCCCGGCGAAGCAGTCCAGAAAACGGGCACCCTCCACGTCCTGCCGGATGATATTGAACAGGGTCTCCTTGATCCGATCCGTAGTCGGCCGGGTACCCGTTCCCTCAATCGTTTCCAGCCGCAGCCTGCGGGCTGTCCCTGCTATTACGCGCATATAAATCCGGCTTCCCTCTCGTCCA
>CAZPGD010000049.1:0-6929 GCA_964585865.1 uncultured Hungatella sp.
CGGCATACAGGCAGCGGACAGTCATGCTCTCCTCTTTTCCGGTCTGCCGGCCGGTTCGGATCTCCCGTCCGGTTCGGATCTCGTCTCCGGCTTTCATCCACACAACCGGCACGCCGGCTTTTCCGGCCGCGTCCGTCAGGCTCCGGTATTTATCGTCCGATTCACCCAGACAAGGCAGCACCAGACAGCCGATCCGGATTCCCCGGTCCTCTTCCAGAAGATACCGGAGCCCCGACACATGATCCTCATCCCCGTGACTGACCACCGCGTAATCCACCCCACGGATGCCCCTGCTTTTCAGAAACGGCTCCAGCACCTGCTCGCCCAGTTTCTTTTTATCCGAACTGCCCCCGTCCACCAGGATCACCGCACCCCCGCTTTGGAGACAGATTCCGTCCCCCTGGCCCACATCCAGAAATACGGCCGACATTCCGCTAACCGGCAAAGGATAAAGCGCCCGGTACCCGCAAAACAGCGCCGCGGCAAAGAGCAGGTATCTCCAAACCACCCGTTCGCGTTTTCCGGCTCCGCGCTCCGTCCGCGCCGGTTTTCGGCCAGCCCGCCGGCCAACCTGTTCCTCTGCCGCTTCCCGCCCGCTTCGTCCCTCCGATTCCCGTTCGGTCCGTCTCTCACGGTGCGCGGCCCATCCGATCAGGAGAAGCAGGCCGCACCAGGCGCCCGCGTAGAGCGCGATCTGCCAGAGCCGCGGCCGTCCGATGATCTGCACAGCCTGCGGCAACTGCACGGCCCGCCCGCACAGCCATTCATACAGTGCCAGGATATAGTGCCCCGTCCCGACGGCAAACCTTCCCGCCGGCAGACTCACGAAGCTGAAAAAAATCCCCGCCAGTCCCGAAAGCAGCACATATCCCATCAGAGGCACAACCAACAGATTCAGCAGAACTCCATAAAGCGGATATTCAAAATAATGATACAGCACCAGCGGATACGTCACCAGCTGAAGCGCGATTCCCACAATTCCTGTTTTTACGAAACCGGATTCCGCCCGCAGCCACGCGGTAAGCGGCGGGCTTACGGCCCCGATGGCAATAATCGCGCCGAATGAAAGCTGAAAGCCGGCCTGGAACAAAAGCGCGGGCGACCGCCACAGCAGAAGCAGAGCCGCGGCCGCCATGGCGGAAAGCATATCGTAAGTCCTGCCCAGTTTGTCGGCCAGCAAACGCAGACATACCATGACAACCGCGCGCGTTACGCTGGCGGACCCGCCCGTCATGATCCCGTACGTAACCGTCAGCGCCGCGGCCAGTCCGCCCGCCAGTCCGGGACCGGCGCCGCGGCGCCGCAGAAGCTGATAGAATCCTAGCCCGATCAGGGAGACATGCATGCCGCTGACCGCCAGAAGGTGGGAGATCCCGCTCCGCTGATAGAGATCCCGGATATCATCGGACAACTCCGTCTTATCCCCCAGTACCACGGCGCGAAAGATCCCGCTGTCCTCCGGCGTACAGATCCGCGCCAGCCGGTCCGCCGCCAGACATTTCACACGGAAAACCATATCCGGATACGGAGAATATTCCGCGCTTTCAACCCGGAGATCCGACCCGTACACGCGCCCTTCCACCCCGAGAGCGTGACAGTACGCGCCGTAATCAAACTCTCCCGGGTTCGTGGCGTGTCCCATCCGTTCCAGCTTTCCGCGGACCGATACCCTCATGCCGATGCGCAGGTTCGCCGGAACCGGTTCCTTTTCTCCTGCCGCGGCATTTGCCGCCCCCGGAAACGTATCCAGGTACACCTGCACGTTCCCGTACCGCCGGACTTCCTCTCCCGCCGTTCCACCGCCTCCCGCTTTCCGGCAGCCTTCTGCTCCGCCTCCCGGATTGCCGAATCCTTTCCCGTCTTCGCCCGCGGCCCCGCGGCCTTCCGCTCCGTCTCCCGCACCTGTGAGTCCTGATCCGCTTTCTCCCGCGGCCCCACGCCTTTCTGCTCCGACTCCTGCGTCCGTGAGTCCTGTTCCGCCGTCTCCCGCAGCCCCGCGGCCTTCCGCTCCGTCTCCCGCGCCCGCAAATCCTTTCCCGCCTTCACCCGCGTCTCCGCGGCCTTCCGCTCCGTCTCCCACGCCCGCGAGTCCTTCTCCGCTGTCTCCCGCGTTTCCGCGACCTTCCGCTCCGTCTCCCGCGCTCGCGAATCCTTTCCCGCCATCGCCCGCGGCCCCGTCGTCCCGCAGCACCACTCCCGACAACTCCAGAACGGCCGCATAGCTGCTCCCGTTCCCTTCCCGGATGTCCTTCACACGTCCTTCCAGACGCAGCGTCTCGCCCGCCACGGCCTCCGCCGTGCGAACGTATTCCGCCTCCCGCATCCGATCCGCCGCCAGACGTCCGGCCCCCAGAACCGCGCAAAGCAGAAGCGGCAGCGCCCGCCGGAGCAGACTCCCGCCGTCCGCCGCGCCTCCGCGCGCGTTTTCCCGTTTTGCCAGCCACACGCAGGCCCCGGCCGCCACAACGGCAGGGACCGCCGTCCAAACACCCACAGGCAGCAACAGCCACGTCTCTCCAAGTACGAATCCCGCCGCCGCGTACACCAGTGGACGTTTCAATCTCTCCCTATTTCCCTCCGATCTCCGTATTCTTCTCGAACTGCGAATCCAGCGAAATCACGTCCCTAAACATCACATCGGAAGACCCGTTCACCGTGATCTGTACCCGCGTCACCGTAGGCAGTTCGCACAGCGAATTGACGATCGAATAGATCGGAATATATTCCTTCCCTTCAACCGCGTTATCCGCAAACACCGAGTCAAAATTGATATAGCACACATTTTCGTTCACCGATATATTCAAAAGCTTCACATCCGCGGGCAGCGTCGGGTACCGCCCCTCGGTACGCGGCCCCTTGATCAGCTCCTCCACGATCAGCCGCTCAAGAGAAGAATTGATGGTATGAACCACTTCCCGGTTCTCCGGCAGCAGACGTTCCCCCGTCTCGTCGGCAAAATACAGCTTCAATTCGCTGCGCTCAAAGGTGTTCACGTCGCTGATGCTTTCCACGAAATCCGTATCCGCCATCAGTCCGACCGGCTGGCCCGCGTAATTCAGAAGCGGCTGGTCCCCCGCGTAAATACTGATATAGTCAATCCCGTCGATCTGCGTCATGGTCTTCGTCAGAGCCGCCCGGCAGAGGATTTCCCGGGTCGCGTCCATATTGACGCGGTTTGTGTATGCCGCGTCAAAATACAGATACAGCACGTTCCCCTCCTGCTTGTAACCTAAATAACCTACGCTCGGCGGGAGCGCGACCTGGTTGTCCACGTCATTCGGCGCCGTCTGAAACTGCTCCATCAGTTCCTCGATCACCTGATCGCCCATAACCGTATTCGTCCCGTAAAGCTGATAGGAAAGCGCCGTCATGGAACTGTTCAGATAATAGATCCGGTAAGTAGCCGCCGTCTCCTGCTGCCGCTCCTGCCCCGCCCCGCACGCGCACAAAAGCCCGGCCAGAAGAAGCAGGCAGGCGGTCCAATGTACCCTGTATTTCATAACCTGTCCCTTCTAATAAACATGCTGATGCAAGGGTCGAAAGTCCGAATCCACGGCATGTTTACACGCCGGCGGATGAATGACGTTGCGACCCGCCCCGGTATCACTTGGCCCCGGCATCATGAATATAGGTGAGCGGGATCCGCACCGTAAAGGTCGATCCCTCTCCTTCCCTGCTCAGCAGACGGATCGCCCCGCCATGCATCAGCACCACTTTTTTCGTAATGGACAAGCCAAGACCCGTCCCGCCGGTCTCACGGGAACGCGCCTTGTCCACCCGGTAGAACCGCTCAAACACACTGTCCCGGAACTCTTCGGGAATGCCGATTCCGGAATCCGCCACTTTTATATAAAAATACTTATGGTCCGCGTCCAGCGTCACCCGCACCCAGCCGCCGTCCACATTGTACTTGATGGCGTTCTCCACAAGGTTGCTGATCGCCAGGGACAGCTTCGTCTCGTCCACATCGGCTGTCACCTCGCGGATACTCTCAAAAATTAACTCCACGTTGCGCTTCTCCGCCAGCGGCAGGAGCCGTTTCAAAATCAGCTGCACCAGAGCGTTGATATCCGCATTCGCCACATTCAGTTCCGAAGCGGATCGGTCCATTTTCACCATCGACAAAAGATCGTCGATAATCTTGTTCTCCCGGTCGATCTCATCGGAAATATCCGCCATGAACTCCCGGTAAAGTTCCGCCGGGGCTTCCTCCATACTCATCAGGGAATCCGCCAGGACCCGGATGGATGTGATGGGGGTTTTCAACTCGTGGGACACATTGGCCACAAATTCCTCCCTGGACTGGTCCATGGTCCGGAGTTTGGTCATGGTCTTCGTAATGGCCTCGGAAATACGGCTCGTTTCCCGGTACGTATTCACCGCGATACGCTCTTCCACATTGCCGTCCGCCAGACGGTCCAGCGAAGCCTGCAGCCGCTCAAACGGCCTCACCAGAAGCACCGCCGTTATGAAACCGGTCAGAACCAGCACGAAAAACGCCACGATTTCAAAAAAACGGCTCTTCTCCTCCACACTGGTAACATTGGACAAAATATTTTCCGTTGAGGCAATCGTAAGGAGCACGCCGATAATGTTCCGGTCCTCCGCGTTGTCATAGATCGGGGCCGTAACGGCAAAATACTGCTTTTCATCTTCCCGCAGAATGCTGTTCTCCCCTTTAAAACAGCGCAGCACCGGCTCCGATACGTGGATCTTGCCCTCAGACAATTTAAACGTGTCCTTTATGATACGAAAATTCCGGTCCACCACCACGATCCGGCCGTTAAAAATGTCCGCGATGGTATCCAGTTCCTTGTCCAGAAGCACGTCGCGCCCGGGCGAACTCATGTACTCCGCCCTCATCAGGCGGTCGCTGGCAATCAGGCTCTGGTTCTGGACCTCGATCACCCGTCCCTCGATCTGCGTCTGCCGAAACGACCGGCCCATCACCATCCCCTGCAGCAGCATGGGGATCCCGCCCATCAGCAAAAACAGGACAAAAAGCGGCGCCCGCATACTGACCGCGCGCTTTTCCCGGCGCTCACGCCTCCGAAATTTCAATGCCAAAAATCGTTCCTCCCCATTCCCGCCGCCCGGTGCGGTTCCCGGGATAATCCGGCGGTTCCCTTCCTAAACGGTGCCGTTCCCGGTTAATCCGGCGGTTCCTTTCCTAAATGGCTCGCTCTCCCAATTCATACGTCGGTTCCCTTCCTAAACGACGCCGTTCCCGGTCAATCAATCCGGCGATTCCCCGGATAATCCGGATGTGCGGACCGTGTGGATAAGCTTTATTTTATCGCACTTTCACGGGAAATGGAAGTAAAATCACACTGAAAATGAAATCCTCTCTGGACGGATACCGGATTCCGCCGTATAATCGGAAAAGGAAGCGGCGCTCCGATTTGCCGGCGGTTCTTACCCGAACCCGCAGTAAAGCGCATTCCCAATACGATTGATAAGGAGAGTTTTCCATGCCATACTGTCCGAAATGCGATATGGAATTTGTGGACGGGATCACCGTCTGTACAGACTGCGGCGGTCCGCTGGTCGAGTCGGAGGAAGCTGCCAAAGCCATGAAGGCCGCGGAGAAGGCCCGCGCCATGGAACGGGAACGGACCATGTACGCGGAATATCTGCGGACCATGTCGGAAGATTCCGAAGAATACGGCGGCGATGAATACGAATCCGACGAAGATGAACCAGGCGGCAATCACCCCAGCCGCGATGGATCCGGCAACTACGAATGCGGCCACAATGGATACAACGGCTATGAGCCAGGCCGCAACGACCCCAACCGCGGCGGAACCGCCCGCAATGGATCCGCCAGCTATGACTCCGGCCGCGACAAAACCGGGGGCTGTGAACCAGACGGCTATGGATCCGCCAGCGATGCCCCCGCCCGCGCGGACAGAACTGCCACGCCGGCTGCCGGTAAGGACACGGCCGGTTCGCCAAGCAACAGCCGCACAGACGGAATCCCCGCACGGGACGCCGAAAAAGGCACGGCCGCTTCACCGGTCCCCGTATCAGACGGCGCCGGCAGCGGCACCGCGGCCGCCATGTCGGCTTCGAAAACCGCGCGCTCCCCGAAAGCGGAACCGGCTCCGGTCTATGTGGAAAAATCCCGGAAATACGACGACATGAAATCCTCCGCTGGCGCCTTCCTGGCGGTCGGCGCGGTCCTTCTGGCCGTTTCCGTTCTCTGCTGGACGGGCGTGCTCCGCATCCCGCTTGCGCCCGTGCCGAAGCTGATCCTCCAATGCATCCTGACCGCCATGGCAGTCTTTTCGCTGGCAGTCTACGTCTCCACGAGCCGTTCCGCCAAAAAACTGGTCCCGGAAATCGCCGCGGAAGAGAACCGGACACGGGAACTGATCGCCTGGTTCGAGGAAAACTATACGGCGGAAGCGATCGACGGCGCCATTCCCGACCGCGAAAGCCTGACGGCGGAAGAATTAAGCCTGAAACGTTTCCAGCTGATCCAGGATTATCTCATAACCGGCCAGGACCTGCCGGACCCCGGCTATGTCGACGCGCTCTGCGAAGAGATTTACGGGCGGATTTTCGAAAACGCGGACGCGGACGGCGGCTCCGGCAGCTGACCGTTCCGCTCCCGCATGCCGCCCCCCTTAACTGCCGACCAATCCGCTAAATCTCCGGAACCGGCTGAACATCCCTTAACTGCCGCACAATCCGCTAAATCTCCGGGATCGGACGAACATCCCTTAACTGCCGCGCAATCCGCTAAATCTCCGGAACCGGACGAACATCTCCTAATTTCCGAACAATCCGCTAAATCTCCGAACCGGCCGAACATCCCTTAACAGCTGCCTAATCCACCAACTCTCCGGAACCGGCGCAACATCCCTTAACTGCCGGCCAATCCGCCAAATCTCCGGAACCGGCTGAACATCCCGCAACGCAGAAAA
>CAZPGD010000049.1:6939-8453 GCA_964585865.1 uncultured Hungatella sp.
ACGGCAAAAGGCGGCAACAGACAACAAAAACGGGATTCCCCTCTACACTCTCCAGCTCAGGCCGCTGTGATTAACCTCGTCGCCCTCCGCGTCGCCGTTGGAAATCACATAATACGTATCCTCGCCCCTCAGGATGGAGATCGAGATCGTCTGCGGCACTCCTTCCCCGTTATACGTGATTTTAAAAAGATCAAACATCGGATCTCCCGCGCGGCAGTTTAAGAGCCGCCCCATCTCGCGGGTGGCCTTCTGCGCACGGAGAACTTTATAGTAGCGTTCCAGCTTGACGCCGTATTCCCGTTCCATGAGGGAAAAGAGGGCGATATTTCCTTCCAGTTTCTCATAGATCCCCGGAAAACGGCTGAGCGGGATATAATTGGTATCGATCATCACCGGGACGCCGTCGGCATACATAAGACGCTTCAGACAGACCGCCTCGTCCCCGGGCGCCAAGGCGAGATCGTGCGCGACCGAAGCCTTCACCCGGACAATGGATTTCTCCAGAATATCCACGGTAGCCTCTTTCCCCTCGCCGGCCATGGCCTCGTGGAAGCTGCCGACCGTCCGGTCGATATGTTTGTAAACGGAACCGTTCAGGACAAATGTCCCCTTCCCCTGCTTTCTGACCAGAATCTTTTCCTGGCACAATTCCTCGATGGCGCGGCGGACCGTGATCCGGCTCACCTGATAGATCTGTTCCAGTTCCGCCTCGCTGGGCATACGGCTCCCCGGCCCATAGACCCCGGACTGTATCTCGGCCCTGATCGCGTTTTTCAGCTGTTCATATAACGGGGTAGACGAATTCGGATCGAGCATGAAATCTTCTCCTTCTGTATCCGGCGCCGGGTCCCGGCAGACAGCAGTATCTTTCGCAAGGTGCTTCCCATGTAAATATAAGGCGATATCCCGACTCCTTTTTTTTCATTATATAGCAAAGTCTTCCCCTTGACAACCGTCAAATGATTCCCCCGACTCGCCGGAATACCCCAGCTTTTCGGAGATCGCCGCCGCCATGCTCCGCAAATAGCGTATCGTCCCGGGCGTATCCAGTTCCCTTATATGGAAGGAAGGCCCGCTGACGCTGAGACCCGCGACCATTCTTTTCGAAAAATCCCGCAGCGGGAACGCGATACAGCTGACGCCCGGATCGCACTCCTCCCAGTCATACGCATATCCCCTCCCGCGAACCGCCTCCAGCTCCCGGAGCAGATCCTCTTTCGTCAGAATGGTATGATCCGTAAAACGCTGCATACCTTGCCGCGCGATCATGCTGTCAATATAGCCTTCCTCCTGTCCGGCCAGGAACAATTTGCCGATTCCCGTGCAGTAAAGCGGCGCGCGGCTCCCGATCCGGTTCGCCAGCCTCAGCCCCTGGTCCGGATCCTGAACGACTTCCAGATAGACCACGGACATATCCTGTTCAACCGCAAAGCAGCACGATTCCCGGACAGCCGCGGAAATATTTTTCAGATAAGGGCGCACAATGTCCCGTATCTCTATGCCGGAACTCACCT